>OMUE01000213.1 GCA_900314165.1 uncultured Acidaminococcus sp. | reverse complement strand
AAATTGGGGTGTCTTTTTGCGTTTTAATTTCGGTCGAAGAGTATTTTCATAGTAAAAGTGAAGAGGCGCCTGCGGCGGGCAAGGAAGTCAGCCATGCTGATAATAAAAAGAGCTGTGAAAATTCATTTTTTCACAGCTCTTTAGCTTACTTATTTAATTACGAATACAGGAACCTTGGCAAACTGGCTCACCTTGGAGCTGACGCTGCCCAGCAGGAATTCTTCTATGCCGCTGAGGCCCCGGCTGCCGATGACGATGGAATCCGCTTTGCAGTCTTCTACTTCTTCCAGGATGACTTCGGCAGCATCGCCGGTTTCTTCCACGTAGGACACTTTGCCCTTGAAGTCGGCCAGCCGATTTTTCGCTTCATCCAGAAAGGCCTTACCGGCTTTTTCCATTTCTTCGTCGTTCTTCTTCATAATGCTCTGGTCCAAGGCTACCTGCAGCAGGCTTACAGAGTTGTAGGGAACGGCTACCGTCAGGACCACAAGTTCACCGGAAAATTTTTCAGCCAGCTGTCTGGCTGCATCCAGGGCATTCCAAGCCGCTTCGGACCCATCAATGGGCGCTAAGATCTTTTTAAACATCATAATCCCTCCTTGATTCCCCTTTACTATATATTCGCTTTACGGTTCCGAAACTCCTTTATTTTCCTTCTCGTCCTTCTTATAAGGCCGCCGGGCCGCCATTTTCGCTTCTTCCCGCCGTTTCCGCCGTTCTGCAGCCCGCTGGGACTTGACGCTGGTCCGTTTGGCAGCCAGTTCATGGGGCGTGACTTCCACCTCATTCTTGTGTTTAGAATACATGTACATGCCGGCCAGAATCAGCACGGGCACGGCCGCCAGGACTGTACGCAGCGTCCCCTGCTGGGTCAGGACCAGGAAGTCCCAGCCCACGACCACCACGGCGCTGAGGATGGTGGACAAGGCTTTAGCCTTGAACCCCGTAGCCCCAAAAAGCCGGATGCACAGGGCGTTCATCAAAATCGCAGCCGCCATGGACACGATGGACAGCATGATGATCAATAAAATAAAATCAGAGTTCATAAAGTACCTCACCTATTTGTTAGTCTGGTTTCTACCACTTACTCGTTCTTCAAAATCTTGAAATTCTGGCTTTCTTTGGACAGCTGGAACATGAGCTTCTGCATGGCAGTTTCGGACAGGTCCCCTAAAATCGTCAGGTCGAAGGTCACGGTCTTTTCCGGCCGGTTGAAGCTCAACAGCTCCATGTACTGCATGTTGTAGCCATAGTCCCCTACCATGTTCAGGATGCTGCTCATGGCGTTGGGCCGGTCCGGACGGGTCAGCCGCACCGTCACCCGGTGGCCGCCGGGTTTGATTTCGATATCTTTTGCCAACTGGGCAAACAGCTCAGGATTCCAGTCAAACAGCATGCCGTACTGGTACATCCGGCTGGTCTCCATGATTTTCCGGACCACGGCCAGGTATTCCGGCTTCCGGTCCTCCGGCACCCCTTCGCCCAGCCGTTCCAGGATGGCCTGTTCCCGGTCCGCCCTGTAGATATTCGTTTCCCCTGCAGCCTGTTTTGTTTGGGCCACTTCCAGGGAGCAGTCCAGCCGCTGCATCAAAAGTTCCCGGATTTTCGGATCGATGGCATCGATCTTTGCCCGTACGTCCTGTAGCGTCATAGGCATTTCCTCCTTACTACCACAAACGGAGACTAGAATGGCATCCTAGTCTCCGTCCTGTATGCTATGCAAAGCTTATTTCGTTTCCAGCAGCTTCCGTACGGCTTCGTCCCCTACCTGCTTCGTGTTGGCCGTACCGCCCAAATCCGGAGTCAGGACCTTCTTTTCCACCAGCATCTCTTCGATGATTTCGATGAGGCGGCTGCCCCACTTCTTCTGGCCGAAGAAATCCAGCATCTGGGAAGCGGACCAGATGGAAGCCAGAGGATTGGCCTTGCCCTGGCCGGCAATATCCGGTGCACTGCCGTGGATCGGTTCGAACATGGAAGGATACTTCCGTTCCGGGTTCAGGTTAGCACCCGCTGCCAGGCCCATGCCGCCGCTGATGGCAGCGCCCAGGTCCGTCAGGATATCCCCGAACAGGTTGGAGCACACTACGATTTCATACCGTTTCGGATCCTTCACCATGAACATGCTGGCGGCATCCACCAGATAGGAGTGGGTCTCCACTTCCGGATATTCCTTGCCCACTTCTTTGAAGATCTGATCCCAGAAGACCATGGAGTAGTTCAGGGCATTGCCCTTGCTGATGCTGGTCAGGGTCTTATGTTCTTTCTTGGCTAATTCATAGGCGTAACGGATAATCCGTTCGCAGCCAAAGCGGGAGAATACCCCATTTTGGATGACCGTTTCCCGGGGCGTATCCTTGTACAGCCAGGCACCGGAGCCTGCATATTCCCCTTCGCTGTTTTCACGGACGAACACCATGTCGATGTCTTCCCGTTTCACATCCTTCAGAGGGCAGGGAGCGCCTTTCAGCAGCTTCACAGGACGCAGGTTCACGTACTCGTCGAAATCGTGGCGGATGCGCAGCAACAGGTCCCGGAGGGAAATATTGTCAGGGACGCCGGGATATCCTACGGCACCCAGATAAATGGCATCGAAGTGGCTCAGGGTCTCGATGCCGTCTTCCGGCATCATCCGGCCGTTCTTCAGGTAATATTCACAGCCCCAGGGAAAATACGTAAAGTCAAACTGGAAACTACCATCCAGCTTGGCCGCCGTTTCCAAGACTTTCACGCCTTCAGCCAGGACTTCCGGTCCGATCCCATCGCCGGCAATGACGGCGATTTTATAAATCTGCTTCTCCATGTGAATTCTCCCTTTTATTTAAGATTAAAATGTTCAGATTGCAGAGGCAGGACAGGTTTCGCTATGGTACACAGCGTCTTCCTCTTCTTCTTCTGCCACGGGCATGGCAGCCACCCGTTCCCGCCATACCAGATCATAGGGTTCAAAGACCACATGTCTGTAGTTGTCCAGATCCATTACGGTCCCATCCCAGTCGGAATCAATGCGGCCGGTCTGTTTGATCAGGATATCGTACAAAATGGCGTAGGTCACATCATCCTTCGGATCTTTTTCGATGATGGTGCTATAGGGCAGGGTCTTGTGATACACCAGTTCCAGGTCCTTGTACTTGAAGTGGAAGCCGCAGCGCATCCGGCAGCCGTCCAAACCAATATAATCCGCCACCCGTTTCAGGTCCTGCAGGATCTTGTCATGGGGCTGGTCGTACAGATTTTCCGGCGTCGTTTCCGTGTAGTCGAAGCGGAATTGGATGGAGGGCGCATGGACCTTCCGGAACCGTTCCATAAACGGAATCAGCTGATCTGCCGGATAATGTTTGTACAGCACGCAATTGATGCGGAACCGTACAGGCAGTTTGGCCAGCAGGGCATCATTGGATTCCTGGACGTAATGCTGCATGTGCCGGGAAATGTTGATGCAGGTGATCTTGTCCCGGTTCCGTTTCAGGAAGTTCAGGACCTCTTCTTCACTCTGGGTCTTGGACACAGGCAGTGTTGTATTGATGTAGACTTTGTGGGTAGGAGCCAGCCGGTCCAGCATCTTCTGCAGGCTCACCAGGTTGGCCAGCGGTTCCCCACCGGTAAATACGAAGTCGCAATAAGGTGTCAGGGCATTCATGGTGTCAATGCTCTGGCATATTTTCTCCAGGGAAAACCCTGTCGTATCTGCGTATTCTTCTTTATTCACACAAAAAGGACAATTGTTGTTGCAGTCATAGGGTACAAACACGGTGACCGTAGCCCCGCCATTTCTGGTTTTGTACGGATAGGATGCTTGTTCTATGGCAGTTTTTTCTCTTTTAATCATACCGATCCCCTCAACCTTTTTCAGTTGGATCTCCAGCCAACTGTTTTCCTCACTGTTCAATAACCTATTTTACCATAACTTTACTTTTCGTTCCATTAAAAATTTTGATTGGTGTATAATAGTTGTGTATCTTTGTAAGGGAGTTAACCAATATGATATCTATCTTACCAGAATTTTTCAACGACTTTCACTGCAAGGCGGACCACTGCGCCCATACCTGCTGCCAGGTGTGGGAAATCGATATTGATGAGGATACGGCGGACTACTATCAGCACCTGGAAGGGCCTCTGGGGGACAAGATCCGCAGCTCCATGGTCAAAGAGGGGGACACCTGGCACTTTACCCTGAATGACAAGGGCTATTGCCACCTGCTGGATGAGCACGGTCTCTGCACCATCATCAAGGAATTAGGGGAAGACGCCCTGTGCGACATCTGCACGGTCCACCCCCGGTTCTTTACCTACGTGGACGACTACATCCTATGCGGCCAGGGCCTGTGCTGCGAGGAGACCTGTGAACTCCTAAGCCGGCTGCAGGGAGAGCTGCACTTTATCGACGAGGACACGGGGACGCCGCTGCTGTTTGCCACGCTGCTGGAGGGCATGGGGCTGGCTGTACCGGACGAAGAGCTGCACTTTGCTCCTGCTCCCGATGAAGACTATTACCAAGACCTGCTGATCCGGTTAGCCGCTACGGAGCCCATTGATGAGGCCTGGACGGAGCGCATGCAGGAACTGTTGGGCAAGGTGCCCCAGGTGGTGGAAGCCGCAGGGAAATATAAGCCCGGCTATGACGCTGCCCTGTTTGACAGGGTGTATCAGTACATCTTCTATCGCCAGCTGGACAAGGCGGACACCTATGGCATGCACGTACTGGCCCAATACGCCCGGGAAAGCACGGAATACATCTACCTGGAGTCCGCCCTGACCCACAATCCTCAGGAGGCCATGCGCCGCTGGAGCGAGCAGATCGAGTACGATACGGAGAATGTGGATGTGCTGTGTGAAAAGATAGCGAAAAGCGAAGAGTGAAAAGTGAAGAGGCGCCTGCGGCGGGCAAAGAAGAAACAAGTAGGATGCACTTTGAAACAGACGGCCGACGGACGATATCCGACGGACGAAAAAGGAACAAACCGCCTAACGTCGGTTTGAATTTGTTCCACGCGTAGCGTGGTTCCTCTGTCGGTTGTCGGTCATCGTATGTCGCCCGTCGTTAATATCGTATGCACGCAAAAAGAAGGCCGTTGCCGATGAGGCAACAGCCTTCTTTTTATTTCGTTTCCTTATACTCCACCAGCTCCATGGCATGGTCGCTGGCCAGCATTTCCTGGGCCAGTTTGTCCGGATAGGGATGAGCGTAGACTATCCGTTTGATGCCGGCGTTGATGAGGATCTTGCTGCACACCACACAGGGCTGGTGCGTGCAATACAGCGTGGCCCCCGACGTGGAAACTCCGTTGACTGCCGCCTGGATCACCGCATTCTGTTCTGCGTGGATGCCCCGGCACAGCTCGTGGTTCTGGCCGCTGGGCACGTGGAGCTTCTCCCGGAGGCACCCCACCTCTTCACAGTGAGGCAGCCCTTTGGGCGTGCCGTTATACCCCGTTGCCAGGATCTGCCGGTCCTTTACCAGCACGGCCCCGACCTTGCGCCGCAGGCAGGTGGACCGCTTCGCCACCACATGGGCGATTTCCATGAAGTAGCTGTCCCAATCCGGTCTGTCCATCTCAGCCCACCGTACCGAACACTCTGTCCCCGGCGTCACCCAGACCGGGCACAATGTAGCCATGTTCGTTCAGATGATCATCCAGGGCTGCCGCATAAATGGGCACTTCCGGATGTTCCTTGTTCACCAGCTTCACCCCTTCTGGAGCAGCCACCAGGCACATGAACCGGAAGTTATGATAGCCGTCGGCCTTCAGCATGGACAGGGCAGCTACCGCGCTGCCCCCCGTAGCCAGCATGGGGTCGATGAGGATGATTTCTGCATCCTTGTCCTTAGGGATCTTGCAATAATATTTGATAGGTTCCAGGGTTTGTTCGTCCCGGGTCAGGCCGATATGGCCCACATTAGCTTCCGGCAGCAGATCCATGACGGCGTCCAAAAAGCCCAGGCCGGCCCGCAGGATGGGCACCACCGTAATGCCGGACACGTCCAGTGCGTAGCCCGTGGTTTCTTCCAGAGGCGTCGTGACCTTCACTTCTTTGACCGGCAGGTCCTTCGTCACTTCAAACAGCAGCAGCTGGGCAATCTGGTCCAGCAGCCGGCGAAATTCGCTGGGAGCCGTATCCTTGTCGCGGAGACGGGTCATTTTTTCTTTGATGATGGGATGATTGACAACATTAATCTGCATACTACATCCTCTCCTTTTATCACATACCGGGATAGACAGGAAATTGATCACACAAAGCTTTTACGCGTTTAGCCGCTTCTTCCTTGGCTGCGGCGCTGGCAGGATTGCTGAGCACCAGGCCGATGATCTTGGCCACTTCCGTAAATTCGGCTTCCTTGAAGCCCCGGGTCGTAGCCGCAGGAGCCCCCAGACGGATACCGCTGGTCACAAAGGGGCTGGCAGGATCGTTGGGGATGGTGTTCTTGTTGCAGGTCAGGCCCACGTCGTCCAGCAGTTTTTCGGCTTCCTTGCCCGTCAGGTTCTTGCTGCGGGTATCCACCAGGCACAGGTGGTTGTCCGTACCACCCGACACCAGCCGCAGGCCCTGGTTCAGCAGTTCGTCGGCCATGGCCTTGGCATTCTTCACGATCTGGGTCTGGTAGGCCTTGAATTCCGGCGTCAGGGCTTCGCCCAGAGCCACAGCCTTGGCCGCAATAATGTGCATGAGAGGACCGCCCTGGGTGCCGGGGAATACGGCCTTGTCGATGGCCTTGGCGTATTTTTCCGGGCACAGGATCATGCCGCCACGAGGTCCCCGCAGGGTCTTGTGGGTCGTAGTGGTCACCACGTCCGCATAGGGCACAGGGCTGGGATGGAGTCCCGCAGCCACCAGGCCCGCAATGTGGGCGATGTCGATCATCAGCAGAGCCCCCACCTTGTGGGCAATATCCGCCATCCGTTCAAAGTCGATGATACGGGGGTACGCGCTAGCACCGCCTACGATCAGTTTCGGCCGGCATTCCTTGGCAATGGCTTCCATCTTGTCGTAGTCGATCCGTTCCGTTTCCGGATTTACGCCATAGGGCACCACATGGAAAAAGCTACCGGAAATGTTCACGGGAGATCCGTGGGACAGATGGCCCCCTTCGGACAGGTTCATGCCCATGACGGTATCGCCGGGCTTCAGGAACGCAAAGAACACGGCCAGGTTGGCGCTGGCGCCGCAGTGAGGCTGCACATTGGCATGTTCTGCCCCAAACAGCTCACAAGCCCGGTTCCGAGCCAGTTCTTCCACTTTATCCACGTATTCGCAGCCGCCGTAATACCGGTGGCTGGGATACCCTTCTGCATATTTGTTGGTCAGCACGGAGCCCATAGCTTCCAGTACAGCCGGAGACACGATGTTTTCGGAAGCAATCAGCTCGATCTTCGCTCTCTGTCTGCCCAATTCTTCCCCGATAGCCGCTGCTACCGCCGGATCTTGTTTACGCAAATCCTCTAAACTCATACACATCCTCCTTGCATTAGTATAAGAAATTGCAAATCCCTTTCTGTTTGCCCTATTCCGTAGGGGCTCCACAAGATTTTTCAACAAACTATAGATGGAAAGGTTGAAAATATCGCCAGTGGAGACCGTGCTAGCGGGCGGCACAGGCGACATTTTGCCTTGTTTTCTTGTCATGCAAAAGTCTGGTACCGCCCCTACGAATTCGAAAGTGAAAGTTACTTACAATCCTCTATACTCGTTATTTATAGACGGCCCGTTCGCCTCCGATCAGAGGCGGTCTTACATAGGCCGCGGTCAGCACCGCATCCCCCAGGGTCTTGCGGCTGAGCCGTACGGGCACAGCTACCCGTTTCAGATGCATGCCGATCAATGTTTGTCCGATATCGATGCCCAGATCCGCCTTGATCTGTTCCACCACCACAGGGTGTTCCAGGGTATTGTAGGCCTGGGAGGCAAAGGCGCCTCCTGCATGTTCGATGGGCCGCACCGTTACCTGCTGCCAGCCGAACTTCTCCATAACGGCCTCATCCACCACCAGGGCCCGGTTCAAGTGTTCACAGCACTGGGCGGCCAGATACATCCCATGTTTCCGGCACACCTCCTGCAGTGTCGTATAAAAGGCTTTCGCCAGATCCATGGAACCACCGGTACCGATCTTATTGCCCCGCACCTCGCTGGTACTGCAGCCTACGACCAATACCTTACCGGCCTTACCGTGTTTGCTGAGTAATTCTTCTGCTGCTTCTCCCAATTCCTGAGCCAGTTCTTCCA
>OMUE01000022.1 GCA_900314165.1 uncultured Acidaminococcus sp. | reverse complement strand
ACATTACCATGCCACCGTCCACATTTAAAACCTGGCCGGTTATATAAGCAGCTTCATCGGATACAAGGAATAAAACTGCATTGGCAACATCTTGAGGCTGACCAGCCCTGCCTAAGGGAATGGTCTTGGCCATTTCGGCCTTCTGGTCGTCCGTCAGCACCTTCGTCATGTCCGTAGCGATAAAGCCAGGAGCTACGGCATTGACCGTAATGCCCCGGGAAGCTACTTCCTTGGCCAAAGATTTCGTGAAACCGATGACGCCGGCCTTGGCAGCAGAATAGTTGCACTGCCCGGCATTGCCGGTCTCCCCTACAACGGAAGCCATGTTCACAATCCGGCCGCCCTTCTGCTTCATCATCGTGCGCATAACGGCCTTAGAACAATTATACACGCCTTTCAGGTTAGTTTCCAGTACTGCGTCCCAATCTTCGGTCTTCATACGCATCAGAAGCCCATCACGGGTGATCCCGGCGTTGTTCACCAGGATATCCAGGCGGCCCAGTTCTGCCACAACCTTCTTTACAATCGCCTGCACACCATCGGCGTCGGCTACACTGCCCTGGACCAGCAGAGCTTTGCGGCCCATAGCGGTGATGGCATCGGCCACTTCCTGAGCGGCGGCCACATTACCAGCAAAATTGATAGCTACATCAGCACCGTTTTGAGCAAGGGTCAGGGCAATAGCCCGACCAATCCCACGGGAGGCACCGGTAACCAGCGCTACTTTACCAGCTAACGTCATTTTATCTGACCTCCTTTAAATAAGCAAGGGTTTTTTCCAAACTAGCCAAGTCTTCTACATTTTGAGGCTTATAAGACCGATCGATCTTGCGGATGAAACCGGTCAACACCTTGCCGGGGCCCACTTCGATGAACGTATCCACGCCATTTTCCATCATGTAGCGGACACTGTCTTCCCACAGAACAGGGCTGGCAGCTTGTTTTACCAGGACGCTGCGGATTTCTTCGCCCTTTTGTTCCGGACGGGCCGTCACGTTGGCGATCACAGGAATGGACGCATCCTTCACTTCCACCGTATCCAGCACTTCCTTCAGTCTGTCAGCCGCAGGCTGCATGAGGGTGCTATGGAAAGGTGCGCTGACAGGCAGCAGGATGGCTCTCTTGGCACCAGCAGCTTTCAGGGCATCGGCAGCCTTCTGGACAGCTTCCGTTGCACCTGCAATAACCACCTGGCCAGGGCAGTTGAAGTTCACCGGCTGCACAGCCTTGCCGGTTTCTTCCTGGACCTGGGCGCAGATTTCTTTGATCTTATCCGTTGCCAGAGCGATGATGGCAGCCATAGCGCCCTGTCCTACAGGAACAGCTTCCTGCATGAACTGGCCGCGTTTGCGGACGACCCGTACGGCGTCGGCAAACTTCATGGAACCGGCAGCTACCAGGGCGGAATATTCACCCAGGCTGTGGCCGGCAGCCACATCCGGGAATACTTCATGTTCGTTCAGGACCTTCATGGCAGCAATGCTGCAGGTCAGGATGGCAGGCTGGGTATTGTAGGTCAGCCGCAGCTGGTCTTCGGGGCCCTGGAAAATCAGGTCCGTCATGGAGAAGCCCAGAGCTTCGTCGGCTTCCTTGAACACATCCTTGACTACAGCGTAGTTATCATACAGTTCTTTCATCATCCCCACAGTCTGGGAACCTTGTCCGGGGAACATAAATGCAATCTTGCTCATGCTTTCTTCTCCTCATCTTTCTGCCATTTTACAACGATGGAACCGTAAGTCAGGCCGGCACCAAAGCCTACCATGACCACATTGTCACCTTTATGGATCCGTCCCTGATCCCGTGCTTCACACAGGGCAATAGGGATGGAAGCACCGGACGTATTGGCATATTTGTCCAGGTTTACCATGATCTTATCTTCACTGAGCTTCAGCCGTTTGGCAGCAGAAGCGATAATGCGCATATTGGCCTGGTGAGGTACCAGCAGGTCGATATCCGTCTTGTCCAGGCCAGCTTTTTCCAGCACTCTCAGAGTGCTGCGGCCCATAACCTTGACGGCGAACTTGAAAACTTCAGAGCCCACCATATGGATGAAATGTTCCTGAGCATCCACAGTCTCATGGCTGGCCGGTTTCCGGGAGCCCCCTGCAGGCATATTCAGGAACTTGCCGCCGGCACCGTCAGCGCCCAGGTCCACAGCCAGGATGCCATAGCCTTCTTCTACAGGGCCCAGTACGGCAGCCCCTGCCCCATCGCCGAACAGGATGCAGGTATTTCTGTCCTTCCAGTTCAGGATTCTGGACAAGGTTTCCGCGCCTACCACCAATACATGTTTATACAGTCCGGAAGCAATGGTCTGGCTGGCAATGCCGCAGGCATAGACAAAGCCGCTGCAGCCTGCTGCCAGGTCGAAGGCAGCAGCATGTTTAGCGCCCAATTTGTCCTGCAGAATGCAGGCTACGGACGGGAATTTCATATCCGGGGATTCTGTACCTACCACGATCAGGTCGATATCCTCTGCCGTCAGTTTTGCGTCTTCCAACGCTCTCTGGGCGGCAATAAAGGCCAGGTCAGAAGTGGCTTGTTCCGGAGCCGCCACGTGACGGGTCTTGACCCCCGTGCGTTCCACAATCCATTCATTGCTGGTATCCACCATTTTTTCCAGATCAAAGTTCGTAACGATCTTCTCAGGTACGTAGTACCCCATCCCGAGAAAACCTACTGCCTGTTTATCGCTCATTATAACCCTCCACTTTCTTCGTCCTGTATGATTTCCTGCCGAATCCGGCCTACCACGTCTTTCTGTGTCAGCTCGATAGCGACCCGTACGGCATTCTTGATAGCCTTAGCCTTGGAATTCCCATGGCAGATGATGAACGGAGCCCGTACGCCCAAAAGCAGCGCACCACCGTATTCGGAAGCGTCCATCTTCTTCACCATCTTAGCCAGGGCCGGCTTCATGAGCAGGACGCCTAATTTTGCGAAGATGCTGCTGGCTCGCAGTGTATCTTTAAAGATATTGATGATGGCCAGACCCAGGCCTTCCATGGTCTTCAGGACCACGTTGCCCACAAACCCGTCGCACACCACCACATCTACAGAACCCTTGTTAATATCCCGGCCTTCCACATTGCCGATAAAGTTGATATGGGGATCCTTCTTCATGAGAGGGTACGTAGCCAGGCACTGTTCGTTGCCCTTCGTCTCTTCCTCCCCGATGTTCAGCAGGCCTACCCTGGGCTTTGGCAGCCCCAGCAGCAGTTCTGCGTACACGGAACCCATAATAGCATTCTGCACCAATTGTTCCGGCTTGGCGTCCACCTTGGCACCGGAGTCCACAAGGACTGTGGCTCCCGTCATGCTGGGGATCACCGTAGCAATAGCCGGACGTTCTATCCCTTTGATCCGCCCCAGGCCGAACAGGGCAGAAGCCACAGCGGCTCCCGTACTGCCGGACGACACCAGAGCGTCGCATTCTTTTTCATGAAGCAGCTGAGTGGCTACCACAATAGAGGCATCCCGTTTCTTTTTCACACTGATGCCGGGATGATCCTTCATCTCTATGACCTGGCTGGCGTGGTGGATGGACACCTTCGGATTGTTTTCCTGATGTTCCTTCACCAGTTCCTGCCGGATGACCTCCTGATCGCCTACCAAAACTACTTCGCAGCCATATTCGTTCACGGCCTGCAGCACGCCTTTTATAATTTCCGCTGGGCCATAGTCCGTGCCCATGACGTCAACTGCGATCTTCATCTTCCTGATTCCCCTTTTCCGGAATGGCAACAATCAGAAATTTTGCCCGAAATACTTCTCTATGATTGTTTCTGATTTTTACCCAGATAGTATATTTATCTTCCTGTTTCCTGACGACTTCCGCCCGGGCCACCAGTACAGCACCCGTATAGACAGGAATTTTATATTTTACATTGGCTACCCCGGTCAAAGCAGCCGGAGCGTCTATGACGGCAAGAGCCAGGGAGTTTGCCTGCCCGAACATATACTGTCCTCTGGCTACCCCGGTCTTCTGCAGCACCATATCCTCCGTCACCGTCATCATGGAAATGCCGCTGTGGCCGATATCCAGGTCCAGCAGGTCTCCCACGATATCCGCAGACGTAATAGCCTGTAATTTATTCTGTACGTCCTCCGCCATATGCCGAGTCCGTTCCCGCAGTTCCGGGATCCCCAGGGCCAGGCGGTCCAGCCGGACAGTCTGAATGCTGACCTGTAGTGTTTCGGCCAAATGCTCGTCGGTTAAAAAGGGATTCTTGGTGAGCAGCTGTTGCAGCTGTTCCTGTCTCAATCTTTTTTGAGCCACAGAACCCATTCTATCACCTACTTTTAAGACCTAGTCATAACACTAGTTGTCATTATAGCAGAACCTTGCAAAAATACAAGGTTAGTTAAATAGAATGACACACTTTTCGTATCATTGTTTACAGTTTGTTCATATTTAACTTGATAACATTGACCGACTTACGACAGCCGACGTACGATAGAGGAACCATGCTTCGCATGGAATATATTTCAAACCGGCGTAAAGACGGTTTGTTCCTTTGTCGGTCGTCATCCGTCTTCGGTCGTCCGTCGCTCAAGTTATTTCCCAAACACCGCTTCGTAATCCTTTTTGAACCGGGCGATGCCGATGTCCGTCAGAGGATGGTTCATCAGCTGCTTCAGGACCTTGAAGGGCACCGTAGCAATGTCCGCACCGGTCTTTGCACATTCTACAATATGCATGGGGTGCCGGATGGAGGCGCAAATAATCTGGGTATGGATATCCGGATACATGCGGAAGATGTCCGTAATATCTTCGATGAGCTCTATGCCATCCGTAGAAATATCGTCCAGCCGGCCCAGGAACGGAGACACGTATGTAGCGCCGGCACGGGCTGCCAAAAGGGCCTGGCCTGCAGAGAAGACCAACGTCACATTGGTCTTGATGCCTTCCTGGCTCAGAGTATGGACGGCCTTCAGGCCTTCTGCCGTCATAGGGATCTTCACGACCATATTCTTATGGAGGCTGGCAATGGCCCGGCCTTCTTCAATCATGCCTTCCGCCGTCGTAGTGCTGGCCTTCACTTCCCCGGAAATAGGGCCGTCCACAATCTCCGTAATCTCCTTCAGGACTTGCACATAGTCCCTGCCCTCTTTAGCTATAAGGGACGGGTTCGTGGTGACCCCGCAGATAATGCCCATAGCCGCTGCTTCCCGGATTTCGTCCACATTCGCTGTATCGATGAAAAATTTCATAATGGAAACTCCTTATCCTCAGATTGACCTATAGAACAAAGATGAACATTCAGCAATCACAATTAATCACAGTATCATTATAAAACACATTCTCTATTTTAGGAATACACAGTTTTCAGAAAGCGACAAAGTCAGGACAAAAAAAAGAGCACCGCTCCGCAAAGCGATGCTCTTTTGGACGGCCGATGTACCGGCAGCCCTTATTCTTCGTCTTCTTTAACGACTTCCTTACCATCGTAATAGCCGCATTCAGGGCAAACGTGGTGAGGGCGCTTCAGCTCGTGGCATTGGGGACATTCTACCAAGCCAGGAGCAGCCAGTTTCCAGTTGGCACGACGGGAATCCCGGCGGGCTTTGGACATTTTTCTCTTTGGTACTGCCATGATTGTACACCTCCCTACTTCATGCTATTTCTTTAAGAGCGCTTCAAGTTTCTGCCATCTGGGATCAATGACATGGTCATTACAGTGACATTCCGTCACGTTCCGATCCACACCACACACAGGGCAGATTCCCTTACAGTCCGGTTTGCACAGGACTCTTGCTGGAATCGCCAGCAGAAGGGACTCCCTTAAGGCATCCGTAACATCAACCACGTCAAACTTATAGGTGAAGTCATCTTCTTCCAGACCTTCTGTCCCTTCGGGATAATACCGTTCGTCCACCTGAGCCGTGAGCTCCAGCTGCACCGGTTTCAGGCAGCGGGCACAGGTTCCGTGGTAAGTGAATTGTTCTGTAGCCGTGAGAAGAAGTACATCTCCCCCATTGGCTATGGAGCCTTCCACCTGGATGGGACCACTCAGATCCGCATCCTCCAGGGTAATATCCAGATCTTTCCCAGATAACGTGTACTGGAAAGATTCAGACCCTACCAGGCTTTTTTTGATTTCTGCTACATTGATCTTAATCATAGTATCAACCGTTACATTATAACTACAGAAAGGGCCTTTGTCAAGCAAAAGCCCTTCCTGCGAAAAAGTTTTCTATGGATTTGGGCAGGCCGTGAATTATTTGCACAGTCTGTTAGTATCCCGGGCGATAACGAGTTCTTCGTTGGTCGGAATCAGGAATACCTTAACCTTGGAATCAGCAGCGCTGATTTCCGTAGCTTTGCCGCGAACGTTGTTCCGTTCTGCATCCAGTTTTACACCCAGGAATTCCAGGCCGCTGCAGACTTTAGCCCGGGTACCGATATCGTTTTCACCAACACCGGCGGTGAATACAATGGCATCTACGCCACCCATAGCGGCAGCGTAAGCACCGATGTACCGTTTTACCTGATAGCAGAACATATCCAGAGCCAGTTGGGCTTTCTTGTTGCCTTCTTCAGCAGCAGCTTCCAGATCCCGGAAGTCGCTGGACACGCCGGAAATACCCAGAACGCCGCATTCCTTGTTCATGTATTTGTCCATGCCGGCAGCATCCAGGCCCTTCTTGCTCATCAGGATGGGCACAACAGCAGGGTCGATGGAACCGGTACGGGTGCCCATCAGCACGCCGTCCAGCGGAGTGAAGCCCATGGAAGTATCCACGGATTTGCCGCCGTCCACTGCAGTGATGGAAGAACCGTTGCCCAGGTGGCAGGTAATGATCTTGGTGTCTTTAATGTCTTTGCCCAGCATTTCGGCAGCGCAGGCAGATACATATCTGTGGGAGGTGCCGTGGAAGCCGTATTTACGGATGCCGTACTTTTCATATTCTTCGTATTTTACGCCGAACATGTAAGCAGTCTGGGGCATGGTTTGATGGAAAGCCGTATCGAACACTGCCACTTGCGGAGTGTTGGGCATAACCTTCTGGCAGGCTCTGATCCCAGCCACATTGGGGGGTTGATGCAGAGGAGCCATATCACTGAGGCCTTCGATCTGTTTCAGGATTTCTTCGGTGATCACAACGGATTCGCTGAAGATTTCGCCGCCATGTACCACTCTGTGGCCCACAGCATCGATTTCGTCCGTGGATTTAATGACGCCATAGTTGGGGTCAACCAAAGCTGCCAGTACCTTTTTAATACCGTCAACATGGTCAGGAATTACACTTTCCAGTTTTACTTTGTCTTTGCCGGCAGGGGTATGAGTCAGGCAAGAGCCTTCAATACCAATACGTTCTACCAAACCTTTTGCGATGACAGATTCATCTTGCATATCAATCAGCTGATATTTGATGGAAGAGCTGCCACAGTTAACCACAAAAATCTTCATTACCTTGCCTCCTGATCCTTGGCTGATATAAATCAGCAGTTAGCTTTATACTGATACGTTGCTATTTTATCATACATTGTAAGATTTCGCACGAAAAAGTTTCTGTCTGCAAGAACTCGTATGGCCACACTACTCCGTAGGGGCGTGCCAGAGCGTAGCGGCGGCCCGCCCGTTACACCAAGCCATTTATTTCTTATACAGTGCCTCGTACACCTTCTGCAGCTTTTCGTCCCGTGCCTGCGTAGCTTTGGCGGCTTTATCACCGGCATAGTCGTAGAAGCCCTTGCCTGTCTTCACACCGTAGGCCCCGGCCTGGAATTTTTCTGCCAGCAGCTCAGGTACACCATGGCCATCAGCCAGATCCTGCATCAGGTACTCGCTGATATGATAGAACACATCCAGCCCGCCGAAGTCCACTGTTTCCAAAGGCCCCAGGCAGGCCCAACGGAAGCCCAGGCCATACTTCATAACCGCGTCGGCCCCTTCCACACTAACCACACCGTCTTTGACGAGGGCCAGTACTTCCCGGAGCACGGCCAGCTGGATCCGGTTTGCTGCAAAGCCCGGTACATCCTTATTGACGATGGCCGGCTTTTTGTCAATAGCCAGTGCCAGGTCGTAGATAGCCTGGGCGATTTCCGGCAGCGTGGCGTCATTCTTAATGATTTCGATAAGGGGAATCAGCGTAGGCGGATTGAACCAGTGCATACCCAGGAACCGTTCAGGCTTTACAACGCCTTTGCCCAGGGCATTGATGGACAGGCCGGACGTATTCGTGGCGATGATGGAATGTTCCGAGGCCAGAGGGGAAATCTGTTTGTAGAAGGCCAGCTTCACATCCAGGTTTTCCGCAATGTTCTCCACAATCAAATCGCGGTTCTTGAAAGCATCCAGGTCCGTACTGTAGGTAATCTTTTCCGCTACATCTGCTGCGATCTGTTGTTTTGCCAAAGCTAGTTTTTCCGGTTTATGGTTCCACAGGATGACTTCGTACCCTTTCCGGGCAAAGATTTCTGCCATGGAATGTCCCATAGTCCCGGCACCGGCAATCGTGATTTTCTTAATGTCCATTATACTTTCTCCTTTACAATGCTTTATAGAAACCCACCACCATCCTACGGATGGTCCCCCGCCCTTGAAAAGGGCGGACTTAAGTAATTTAATATTGATTAGTTTACATTTTTCCTTGTCCGCCCTTTTCAAGGGCGGGGGACCGTTCCTCTCCAGGAATCCAAGAGTTGGAACGGTGGTGGGTTAGCCTTTTATTTCACCAACGGAGCTAACCGTTTGTAGTGCAAAAATTGATCCTGTTTTCCCAGTTCGTGGATTTCGGCTGCCGTGGCCAGCTTGAAAGCCTCCACCTCGGATTCCTGCACCGTCACATTTTTCGCTGTAAACGGCGCCTTGAATTCGTAAATATCCACGAAATAGTTGTTCTGTTCTTCCGGACTGTCGCTGCGGTACGTAAAGATGCAGCTGCCCTGCTCCTTTGTCAGGGCCAGGCCCGTTTCTTCCCGGACTTCCCGCAGCACGGCATCAAAAGAGGATTCCCCGGTCCGGACACCGCCACCGGGAATCTCCCAGCTCAGAGGAGCCCATTCTTTGTCCGCCTTCCGCTGGGTAATGAGGATGTGTCCTGCCTCATCTTTCACGAGAGCCAGGACCGTCAGATGGTAATCCCCCGGCTGCATATGCCAGTCATTGCGCTTCATCTTCCGCCCGGTCAATTGTTTATTGCTATCATAGATATCCCAATATTCCATGTGTTCACCTGCTTTGAAAACTTAGTATCATACAGAACTATTATAAAAGAGATGTCCGTCTGAGTCCAGATAAAACGGTTTGAACGAGACATAGGACGTGAGACGTTAGTGAGAGCGAGTCCGCAGGACGGCCCCACCACCGTGCTTGCGCACGGTCCCCCTCCCCTCGCGGGGATGACAGGGCTCTGCCCAGCGGGCTGTCGCCCCCGTAGGGGGAGAGGGCCATTGCGTTAGCAATGGCGAGGGGGCTGGGCTGCGCCCTTTTGCAAGGCGAGAGGGCCAGCGGCCCCTGACTTCTGACGTCTGACATCTGAATTTCAGTGCGGAGCACTTTTCTTCACTTTTCGCTCTTCACTTTTTCCTTTCTTCCTATCCCGCCGCAGGCGCCTCTTCGCTCTTCACTCTTTGCTCTTCGCTTACAAAAGTATTCCCCCCAGCGGACACCGTTTTGTTCACAGCATACTCTATTGAAAACGTTACTATAATTTCACTAGTCAAAAACGAATTATGTCAGAATGCTTGATTTATTCTCAATTTTCTGTATAATGTAATTGCATATGAGCAATGGACATTTGCAGAACATCTCCTGAAACGGTTTGACACTGTACCGTCTACCAGAGGAATTCCGTGTTCTATCAGGATCCGCACTTTGCGTCTGACTAGCTTCCAGACTCCGCTCTCATTCCTATCTATTTCTTTTTTCTTTACCACACGCAGCCCTTTCCCATTCATGTCCCCAGCCATGAATACCCGAGGCAATTTCTAACAGTTTTCTCCTTTTCCTACGAGCTGCAGCAAAACGCCGCTTTATTCCAGCTTCAGCTAAGTCCATTGCCCATATATTTTTATATCTGCTTACCCCCAACCTTTCCCGGGGTTTCTCCAGTCCCGGGATTCCTGTCAATCCAGGGCCGAATGATTCCCACATCCGGTCCTGGATTTTTATGCTATAATTACTCTATCACACTACTATGAAAGAGGTGTCCCTATGAAAACCCTTCAGAAATCCTTACGGGCAGCCATCGTGCAGGCTTCTCCCGTCATGTTTGATAAAAAAGCCACCTTGGAAAAGGTGGCGGACCAAATCCTGGAAGCCGGCAAGAACGGTGCGGAACTCATCGTGTTCCCGGAATCCCTGGTGCCCTGCTATCCTTATGGTCTCACCTTCGGCTTTACCATCGGTGCCCGCAATGACAAAGGCCGGCAGGACTGGAAACTGTACTATGACAACGCCGTACTGGTACCCGACGACACCCTGCCCATTGCTGCTGCCGCCAAGAAAGCTCAGGCCTGGGTCAGTATCGGCGTTACGGAACGGGATGCCGTCAACTGCTCCTTGTACTGCTCCAACCTGATCTTCTCCCCTGAAGGCGAACTAAAGGCCGTCCATCGAAAGATCAAGCCCACAGGCTCAGAACGCTATGTGTGGGCCGACTCCCACGTGCCGGAGACCTATTTCCCCATTGTGGAGACACCCTGGGGCAAAATGGGCAGCCTGATCTGCTGGGAAAACTACATGCCCCTGGCCCGGGTCGCCCTGTACCAGAAGGGCATCTCCCTGTACCTGGCTCCCAATACCAACGACAACCCGGAATGGCAGGATACCATCAAACACATCGCCATTGAAGGCCATTGCTATGTGTTCAACGTGGATCAGTATTTCACGAAGGCCATGTATCCGGATACTCTTCTGGAGCAGGACGAAGTGGCGAAACTGAAAGACGAAACCTGTATCGGCGGCAGCTGCATCATCGACCCCTATGGCCATTATGTGACGGAACCGGTCTGGAACAAGGAAGCCATCATCTACGCCGACCTGGACATGGACAAAGTCCCCATGAGCCGCATGGAATTCGACGCCACCGGCCACTATTCCCGGCCGGATATCCTGGACTTCAAGGTCCATGATTGAGTATAGGAATTAGGAATTAGGAATTAGGAATTAGGGATTAGGGATTAGGGATTAGGGGTTAGGGGTTAGAGGCTAGTTGAAACCCTGTCCGCCCTCGCTTTAGCGGGGGCAATTCTAATTAGAGCTCTTAGCATCCTCTTTGTCCGCCCTTTTCAAGGGCAAGTCTGATTAGAGCTGTCAGCTTCCTCTCTGTCCGCCCTTTTCAAGGGCGGGGGACCGGCGTAGCCGGTGGTGGGTTCGCTCTCATGCACGTTGGTGGGGGTGCGCCCCAGATAGTAAAAGACCCGTGTATCATTTAAAAAGTGATGCGCGGGTCTTTCTTAAATACGTTTTACAGAGCTACATCTACTTCCACTTCAGAGTTTCTCCTTCCAGACGCATGAGCAACTCCCCATCGTAATACAGACGAACTTCCTGGGGCAGCTCAGCGTCAAAGACAGCATAATCCGCTTCTCCTCTGACAGGGGCATCCGGTTCTATCGGCATAACATGGCATTTCAATATATTTGTAAGTTCACACCGGCCCTTTGGCGCATCCACCAGGAAAAGGTTAGCCGGCTCATCAGGATCCAGCAAAGCGGTTCTCGTAAACTGTAAAGAATACATTCCGTTTTTCAGTTGTTTACCTTTCCAAGTGTAGTGGTAACCCGGTTGGAAATAGTCACTAAAGATTTCAAAAGAAAGGTTCCAGATTTCCTCGTCCGGATCCATCTTTCTAATGATGTCCCGTCCTTTAGCCAGTGCCTTATTGATTCTGGCTGTTACAAGGCTATCCCCGTACTGTTTTCTCTCTTTCATCACGTATTGTGCAATGAGCAACTCAGATACTGCTGAAAAAGGCTCTTTGAAAGTACCTATGCCTTCCAGATCCATCGTCCCCATACGCAGGGCTACGTCTGCCAACTTTCCATCCTTTTCCTCGCCCTGTTCATACAATTTCTGCAGCCGTTCAAACTGCTGGTCGATCATCTTATAAGCCGTCTTCTCGCTTTTAAATGTTCCATATCCATTCTTGTACATATCGGACAACTTATAGATAGATTCTTCCACTCCATTCGCGGCTCCGAAGGTAAAGTACTGGAAAGCCTTTGCATAATCCGCTTTGCCCCCATCGCAGCGGCCATAATAATAGATATACCCCAAGCTATTGGCATAGGTAGGATTTTCTGTCTTCTCAAACAAGGTTTCCAAATCGTCTTTAGCTCTCACAAAATCCTGCTTGAACAGCTTATTTCCCACATAACAGCCATAAGCACGGACAGCCAGAGCTGTCTCATTCCCCTTTTCCAGGAGTTCTGACAAAAAGTTTTTGTATTTAGCTAATTCCTGTTCATTCAGTTTATCTAGGAATCCACTCTCATCTATGTAAGCCAGATACGCCTCTTTCATAAAGTCAGGATATTGCCATTGAGCTTCCGGTTTCCCCTTATTTTGTTCATAACATTTCAGATATTCTCTGGCATCCTTTACACAAGACAGGTTCTTTGCCAGACCTTCACGATCTTCCCCATTAGCCAGATTTCTGCTCACATTCATCAAAATCCGCAGGACACCCAGCATCACATCTTCCTTCTCATCCGGGTAGGTGTACATAACATCTGTTCCTATTGCACGCTCCATAAGATCGTCAGGAAGCAAATCCCCGTCCAGTACTTCAAACAGCATATGCAGCCAGCGGAAAAGCTGAGGTACAGTTGCTTTCGTGTTCACCATATTTTCTATGGCTGTTCCAATATCCTTTAGGGTCACTCTATACGAATCCTCTGGGAGAGCCCCTGCTTCCAGGTCATCCCAAAATGAGGAATCTGTTTCTTCAAACCGGACTACTTTTCGCACCAGCTCTTTAGGTATCATATCAAAGTTCATTTGCTCCACTCCCTTTATGATTTATGGTAACCCTTAAATAGCTTTTCAGCTGAACGATAGACCTTTATTTTAATTTTACTCTCGTCAATACCGTTCGCTTCTGTCAATTAAAGAATAGCGTAAATATACAATATCTGCAACCCGAACCAGCTTTTTGCTGTGCCCCTATTGTGTTACACCCCCACCACCCACTGCGTTGCAGTGGATGCCCCCGCCCCCGCTGAAGCGAGGGCGGACTGGCAACATAAAAAGGCGCTGTGAAAAAATGAATTTTCACAGCGCCTTTCCTTCGGCTCGAGACTAGAGACTCGTGACTAGAGAACAAACGGGACTGTGGCTACCCACAGTCCCGTTTCCCTTACTTAAACAAATCCTTGATCTTGTTGAAGAAACTCTTCTCTTCCGGATTAATGCTGACACCGCTGGCGTCGGCGAACTTACGCAGCGCGTCCTTTTGAGCCTCGCTGAGGCCTGTGGGCACAACTACCTTCAGGCGTACCAGCTGGTCGCCTTTGGCACCCGTGCGTAGGTTCGGGATGCCTTTGCCCTTCAGGCGCAGGACCTTGCCCGGCTGAGTGCCCTCCGGCACCTTCACCGTCACCTGGCCATACAGGGTGGGCACCTTGATCTCATCGCCCAAGGCTGCCTGCACGATGCTGATAGGCACCTCGCAGGTCACCGTGGTGCCATCCCGTTCGAAGAACTTGTGGGGTTTCACGTACAGATATACGTACAGGTCCCCAGGGCGTCCGCCCCGCAGCCCTGCTTCCCCTTCACCACCGACCCGCAGCCGGGACCCATTGTCCACACCTGCAGGGATCTTCACGGTGAGCGTTCTCTTCTTCTTTACGCGGCCGGATCCATGGCAATCCTTACAAGGATTCGTAACGATCTTGCCGGTACCATGGCATTTCGGACAAACCCGTACGTTGACCACCTGGCCGAACAGGGAATTCTGGGTCACCCGGATTTCCCCGGTACCATGGCAGTCCGGGCAGGTTTCCGGATGGCTGCCGGGAGCGGCACCCGTGCCATGACAGGTATCGCATTCCTCTTCCCGATTCAGCCGGACCTTCTTTTCCGTACCAAAAGCTGCTTCCTCAAAGGTAATCTGCATGTCCATCCGCAGATCCGCCCCCTGACGAGGGCCATTATCTGCCTGGCCACGGGAACCCCCACGGCCTGCACCGCCGAAGAACATGTTGAAGATATCGTCCATGCCTTCGCCACTGAAACCGCCAAAGCCCTGGAAGCCACCGGCTCCAAAGGGATTGCCGGCCCCGCCTGCTCCGGGACCACCCTGTTGGAAAGCTGCATGTCCATATTGGTCATAGGCAGCTCTCTTCTGGGGGTCGCTGAGCACGCTGTAGGCTTCGTTAACCTCTTTGAATTTGTCCGCTGCTTCCGGATTATCTTTGTTCAAGTCAGGATGATACTTACGCGCCAGTTTATGATAAGCCTTCTTCAGCTCATCTGCTGTAGCCGTCTTCTGGACGCCCAGCACCTCATAATAATCTCTCTGTTCTGCCATCAGTATCTCCCTCTAGGAAAAGCTTATTTCTTATCGTCGTCAACGACTTCGGCATCAACCACATCGTCGTCAGCTTTCTTGCTCTGGCCTGCACCGGCGTTGTTCTGGGCACCTGCACCGGCATTGGCACCAGCACCGGCGTTAGCGTTCTGGCTCTGTTTGTACAGTTCAGCACTCAGTTCGTACAGAGGTTTCTGCAGAGCTTCCGTGTCGGCTTTGATCTTAGCGGTATCGTCGCCCTTCAGGGTTTCCTTCAGGGTAGCAATGGCATCCTGGACCTTCTTGATCATATCGTCATGGCCCTTGCCATTCATGTCTTTCACAGTCTTTTCAGCCTGGTAAATCAGGGTGTCTGCCTGGTTCTTGGCTTCGACAGCTTCCTTGCGTTTCTTATCGGCAGCTTCGTTAGCCTGAGCTTCTTTCACCATCTTGTCCACTTCGTCCTTGCTCAGAGAGCCGGAGGAGGTAATGGTGATCTTCTGCTGTTTGCCGGTGCCCAGATCCTTAGCGCTTACGTTCACAATACCGTTAGCATCGATATCGAAAGCCACTTCGATTTGAGGAACTCCCCGGGGAGCTGCAGGAATGCCGGACAGTTCGAAACGGCCCAGAGTCTTGTTGTCCGCAGCCATTTCCCGTTCGCCCTGCAGTACGTGGATATCTACAGAAGGCTGGTTATCCGTAGCCGTAGAGAAGATCTGCTTCTTGCTGGTAGGAATCGTGGTGTTTCTGTCGATGATCTTCGTCATAACGCCGCCCATGGTTTCAATACCCAGGGACAGAGGAGTCACATCCAGCAGCAGTACGTCTTTCACATCGCCGGCCAGTACGCCTGCCTGAATGGCAGCACCCACAGCTACGCATTCATCAGGGTTTACACCGTGAGCCGGTTCCTGACCCATGGTTCTCTTGATAGCTTCCTGAACAGCCGGGATTCTGGAAGAACCGCCGACCAGCAGGACTTTGTTGATGTCGCCGGGCTGCAGGTTAGCATCGGACAGAGCCTTCCGTACGCAGACCAGGGTCCGGTCTACCAGGTCGCTGGTCATTTCGTCGAATTTCGCTCTCGTCAGATCCATATCCAGGTGCTGAGGGCCATTAGCGCCAGCCGTAATGAACGGCAGGTTAATGTTGGTGGTCAGCATGTTGGACAGTTCGATTTTAGCTTTTTCAGCAGCTTCACGGATCCGCTGCATAGCCATCTTATCGCCGGTCAGGTCGATACCGGTGTCGGATTTGAATTGATCCGTCATCCAGTTCATGATTCTCTGGTCGAAGTCATCGCCGCCCAGGTGAGTATCACCGTTAGTGGATTTTACTTCGAATACACCGTCGCCCAGTTCCAGGATGGACACATCGAAGGTGCCGCCGCCCAAGTCATAAACCAGGACCGTATGGTCGTCGGATTTATCGATACCATAAGCCAGAGCTGCAGCAGTCGGTTCGTTGATGATCCGCTTTACATCCAGACCAGCGATACGGCCGGCATCTTTCGTAGCCTGACGTTGGCTGTCGTTGAAGTAAGCAGGAACCGTAATGACGGCTTCCGTTACCTTTTCGCCCAGATACCGTTCTGCGTCGCCCTTCATCTTTTCCAGGATCATGGCAGAGATCTGTTCAGGGGTGTAGTTCTTGCCATCAATGGTCACGGTGTATTTCGTGCCCATATGACGTTTGATGGAGCTGATGGTCCGTTCCGGGTTGGACACAGCCTGCCGTTTAGCCAGCTGACCAACAACCCGTTCGCCATTCTTCGTGAAACCAACTACGGACGGGGTCAGGCGACCGCCTTCCTGAGTGGTAATAACCGTAGGTTCGCCGCCTTCCATAACGGCTACAACAGAGTTCGTAGTACCTAAGTCAATACCTATAATCTTAGACATAATGAATTCCTCCTATAAAATCTGATTCTTACACTTTATATAGATTGGTTATTTTCAATTCTTGACAACCCGTACCTTGGAATGGCGGATGATGTCGTCACCGATCCGGTAGCCTTTTTCCAGCACCAGGTCGATGCTTTCATCCGGCAGGTCCGGATTGCTGCCCTGCATGACGGCTTCGTGGATATTGGGATCGAAAGGCTTGCCCTGTGCGGGAATCTCTTCAATCTTCAGCGTCGTCAGAGCCTTTTCAAACTGCTTGTGGATCTTTTCCATACCCTTCTGCACTGCCTGTGCATCCTGGGTGTTCTTCATGCTTTCTTCGGCCCGTTCAAAATTGTCCAGGACCTTCAGGAATTCCCGGGCTACGGAGGCGGTCACAAACCGTCCCAAGCGTTCCCGTTCTTCGTTATTGCGTCTGCGGAAGTTATCGAAATCGGCCTGCAGCCGCAGGAGACGGTTCTGCAATTCCTCAATCTTCTTTTCCTGTTCCGCAATCTTGGCATCCCGCGGATCAGGTTCCTGAGCGGGCTGTTCCTGTTGTTTTGCTTCGTCAGCCTTGGCTTCTTCTGCCTTTGCTTCTTCAGCAGCGGCCGTTTCAGCCTGGGCTTCCTGTTTTATTTCTTCCTGCTGCTCCTCTTTCATAAATCCTCCCTACTTTTCATCCATTTTATGCATAACCAGTCGGAGATAGTTATGCAGGTAATCCATGACGGAAATGACTTTCCGGTATTCCATCCGGGTGGGTCCCAGCACTGCCAGCGTCCCCACTACCTGACCGTTCAGACGGTACGTAGCCTGGACCATACTGCAGTCCTGGATACCGGAAAACTTGTTTTCGCTGCCGATGGTAACACGCAGCCCGGACTTTTTGTCCGCCATCAGCATATCCTTCAGCATCTGCTCTTCTTCCAGCACGCTGAGCAGCTCTCTCATGCGAGCCGGATCTTTGAATTCCGGCTGGCTCAGCAGCTGCTTCGTACCGCCCAGGAACATCTTATTGGTCTGCTGGTCTTTCTGCATCTGCTTCATGACCTGGATCAGGGACACGTACAGGTCCTTATCCCCCTTCAGTTCTTCCTGAACGGACTTCAGAATGGCGTCGGAAATCTCTTTCAGCTTCATGCCATGAAGCCGGTTCGTTACCCGCTCTGCCAGGGTATCCATTTCCCTGGGGGTCATGCCGGCGGGTATCTGGATGACGCCGTTGTCCATCTGGCCATCATTGGCCACGATGCACAGGATGGCCTGGTGTTCGTTTAGGGGCAGGAAGCGGATATAGGAAAACGTATTCTCGCTATCCTTGTTGGCCAGCACCACGGACACGTTCTTGCTCATCCGGGATAACAGCTTCGCTGTAGATTGGAAGATGTCATCAATACTGTGGACCCGTTCCTGGAACCAGGTGTTAATGAGGGCCACATCATTGGGCGCCAACACATCCGGCTTCGTGAGAGAATCCACATAATAGCGGTAAGCCGCTGCCGAAGGGACACGGCCTGCCGACGTGTGGGGTTGTTCCAAATACCCCAGCAGTTCCAGGTCGCTCATCTCGTTACGGATGGTGGCCGGACTGATGCCCAGATTGTATTTTCTGGCAATGGTCCGAGATCCTACAGGCTCAGCCGTATCAATATAGTCTTCAATGATAATTTGAAGAATTTTTTTCTGACGGTCACTTAGCACTGTAATCAACTCTTTCCTCGGATTATTAGCACTCTTTAGCGTGGAGTGCTAACATCTAATGGTAAAGATACACCCCTTTAGTCAAAATGTCAATAGGTTTGGGGAATAATTTTAAAAAGAAGCGAAAAGCGAAAAGTGAAGAGTGAAAAGTGGCCTGCGGCAGCAATGATTCCGTTGCCCGCGGCAACGGATTACCTTCCACCGACATGGGCGGAGCCCACCTCTTCGCTCTTGGCTCTTCGCTTTTTATCCAAGCATAAACTCTTCGAACGCCCGATTCCCAAACTGCATACCCAGGGACGTCAGATGGATGCGGTCATGAGTTTGTTCGATCCAGCCGTTTTGGGCACAGCGGTCATAGGCGTCCTGGTATTCGGAGAAAAACTCCTTGCCGGTGCGCTGGCGGAATTCCGCCAGGCTCAGGCCCTTCGTGGTCCGCAGGCTCATAAACACCAGCTCTTCTTCCCGTTCTGCCTCCGTCAGCTCTTCCCGGTCCGGTGCCTTGCCGTTTATATAGTCTACCAGGCTCCGGGGATTGGTCTCCCGAACTGTACCGTCAAAGCGGCAGGCTGCGACCCCAAAGGCCATATAAGGGTCATAGTGCCAGTACACCTGGTTGTGCCGGGATTCCTGGCCGGGCTGGGCGAAGTTGGAAATCTCATAGCGATAGTAGCCGTGATCCGGCAGTGCCTTCATAATATAGTCATACATGGCCCCAGTCGCTTCTTCAGAAGGCAGCACCCACTCCCCATGGTCCAGGAGATAGGCGAGTTTCGTCCCCTGCTCCACCGTGAGCCCGTAAATGGACACGTGGTTCACGCCGGTTTGCAGCAGCTGCTGCAGTGAATAGGACACGGTGTCCAGGGTCTGGCCCGGATAACCGTAGATCAGGTCCCCGGTAAGCCGGGTAAAGCCCGCCTGTTTGGCCAGCGTCACAGCTTCCAGGGATTCCTCCACCGTATGGATTCTGCCCATGGCAGCAAGCTCCTCCGGGATAAAGGACTGCATGCCCAGGCTCAGCCGGTCAAAGCCCATGGCGCGTATGGCCTCCAGGGACTCCCGGGTCACGGTGCCCGGGTTTGCTTCTATGGTGGCTTCCTTCGGCTGCTGCCAGAAGCCTTTTTCTTTGAGGGCCGTCACAATCCGCTGCAGCTGCTCCACGGTAAGGACACTGGGCGTGCCCCCACCGAAATACACCGTGGCCACGGGGGACACCGGCAGCGCCGGCTGCCACTGTTCAATTTCTGCTACGAGCCGTTTTACGTAGCGTTCCTTCATATCTTCACTCTGCCCCTGATAGGACGCAAAGTCGCAGTAGCAGCATTTCTGTACGCAGAAGGGAATATGGATATAGATGCCCTGATAGGCTTGCCAGGGATAAAGCATGGGGGGTACCTCCGGGATAGCGTGAGTACGTAGTACGTGCATACGTGGTACGTACATACGTGCATACGAAGAGCAGCTGGGGACGACGTGCGCTGCACGGCTTGAGTGAGACGTCAGACGTCAGAATTCAGACGTCAGGGTGCGCTGCACTTAAGGATTAAGGACGGACGACGGACGACGGACGACGGACGACAGAGGAACCACGCTGCCGCGTGGAATTCATATCGGGCAGAGCCCAGTCCAGCGGACAGTCGCCCCCGTGAGGGGGAGAGGGCCATTGCGATAGCAATGGCGAGGGGGCCGTCCAGCGGACTGAGTAATTCTCCAGTCGCCGTAGGGGCATATCGTAAGATAAGCCCACCAAGCTTGTCTATTGTAATACAACCTTTTGTTCCATAAGGATACTATTTCCACCTGTACCTTTATGAACAAATTTTCCTTTTAATTTTTCCCCTTCAGGGCCTAAAATACCCTTCAACTTCTTACTGTTCGGCTGCATGGACATGATTGAACCAGAAACCGTTAACTTATAATGACCAGGTTTTAAAGTTTCCCCACTAAATGTGACTTCATATTTACCATCTTTTACATATTTTTTGGAAGATCCGTTATAGCTGTTTTTTTCCAGTTCCGTAAACTATTGTGAATGTCAACCAAAAAGTGAGCCACTTGCTCACGAATTTTTGAGCCACTCTT
>OMUE01000095.1 GCA_900314165.1 uncultured Acidaminococcus sp. | reverse complement strand
CAAGACCTATTTTTTACTTTTTCCCAAAGCACAATAGAAAATCCAACCTAAAAATACGATTGCCGCAATCATCCAGTGCAGCAGTGTTTCCTGGCCAAGCTTGGCAAACATATCGTCATAGCCCTTCAAATACACGCCGATGATAAGCAGGGGCAGCACGTACAGCAGGTACGGCCGCACAAAGGACGGCAGATTGTGGCCCTGTCCCTCGTTCACTTCTTCCAGGAAATGTTGCCAGCCCCAGCCATTTTTCTTCGTACAGAAGAAGATGAAAGCTAAACCGCCAAGAGGCAGCAGATTGTTGGACACGATGAAATCTTCCAGGTCCATGATGCCGCTGCCGGGACCGAAGGGTTGGACACCAGCCCACAGGTTGAAGCCCAGGACACAGGGAATGCTTCCCAGGGCTACCAACACCAGCACAAACCAGGAGGCTTTCGGCCGATTCCAATGGAACAGCTCCCGGAAACAGGCAATGATATTCTCGAACACTGCAATGACCGTGGACAATGCTGCAAAGGATAGGAAGATAAAGAACAGGCTGCCCCAGAACCGGCCTCCAGGCATCTGGCTGAACAGGTTCGGTATGGTCAGGAAGATCAAGGAAGGGCCGGCATCCGGTTTGATGCCGTAAGCAAAACAAGCAGGGATGATGATAAAGCCCGCCATGAGAGCCACAAAAGTATCCAAAGCCGTAATTGTAACGGCTTCCCCCACCAGGCTCCGTTCCTTCGGCAGATAGGACGCAAAGATCAGCATGGCCCCATTGCCTACGGACAGAGTGAAGAAAGCCTGGCTCATGGCCGCATAAATCACGTTGCCCCAGCCGATCTTGTTCATGGCTTCAAAATTGGGAACAAGATAAAACTCTATGCCCTTTTCCGCTCCTTCCAGAATCAGGGAGTGGACGGCCAGGATGATCATGAGCAGCAGCAGGGCGCTCATCATGACTTTCGTAATGCGCTCGATGCCCTTCTGGAGGCCCATGTAGCAGCAGACAAAGCCGATGACGCAGGCTAGCAGGGTCCAAAAGCCCAGGATTTCAGGAGACCCCAGCATGGTTTTAAAAGCAGTACCGATGGAGGCCACGGACGCTCCGGCAAAGGTACCTGTAATATGCAGATAGCAGTAGTACATCATCCAGCCGGTCACCGTAGTATAGTACAGCATGAGCAGTGTACAGCCTACGATACCGATATATTTCAAATGATGCCAGCGGGTACCTTGGGGCTCCAGCACATCGAAGCAGCGGGCCACGCTCTGGCGGCTGCTACGGCCCAGAGCCAGTTCTGTAATCAGCACCGGAATCCCCATGATGAGCAGGAACAGCAAGTACAGCAGGATAAAGGCGGCACCCCCGAACTGGCCGCACAGGTAGGGGAATTTCCACACGTTGCCGATGCCGATGGCACAGCCGGCGGATACCAGGATAAAGCCCAAGTGGGAACGGAAAGAATCACGTTTTGCGGAATCTGATGACATAGAACAGCCTCTCTTTGTGAAAATATTGTTAAATATAGTACAAGTTTATACTATAACTCTGAAAAGTGCAAGGAGAGGAGCGAAAAGCGAAGAGTAAAGAGCGAAGAGGCCGCTGCGCGGGGCAAGGTATAAAAAAACAGCTTCTGAAATGAAGCTGCTTTTTTTATACTTTCAATTCATCCACGGAAATCCCCGGATGGGAATACTGGTCTTCTTTTAAGACATGGCGGCCACGCACCGTGATGGCCTGAACGGGACAATGGTGGATACAGGCCAGGCAGTGGAGGCAATGGTCTCCAATCTTTGCGTGGCTTTTCCCCAGCTTGATGTTCTTCCTGGGGCACAGGTCCACACAGAGCCCACAATGGATGCAACGGCTGGAATCCACTTTCAGCTTGAAATACCAGTGGTCAACCTTCTTGCCCAAGGGGCTGAAGTAGAAACTGGCTATAAGGGAGCCTTTTTCCAGGCTGTGGTCTTCCTTCCGGTCCGCTATGGCAGCAGCGATATCCTGAGCCATAGCCTCTTCCTTGTCCAACTTCGTCCAGGGATAGGGAATATGGCTGCGCAGGGCAATGGTGCTGTTGGCAATGCTGGGCACCCGATAGCTGTAGCTCAGGTGGCCACCCTGCTTTGCCACCAGTGTATTCAGCGTCGTAAAGCAGCGGCCGATGGTTTCGCCACAAGTGGCCACGCCGTAAATGTAGGAATTTCCCCCAAAGGAATGGCGCTTCACAAAGCGGATCACATCCTTGGGCACATCTCCGAAGTACACAGGGAATACCAGGCCGATAACAGGATCATCCAGGACAGCCTTGTCCACATGGTTGATATGGCAGAGGCTATCGCCAGTCAGCTTGGCGATTTTTTTCGCTATGGCCAGGGAATTGCCCGTAGCCGAGTAGTAGTAAATCATAGGAATCCCCTTCTTTCTCGCAGAAAGCTGTTAAAACGTATCAGGGAACGTTTCCTTCATAAGCTTCACAAAGGCATCTGCCACCATGGCATAGCCCTCTGGTGTAAAATGCAGCCCATCGGCCTGAAGTTTGTGGCCTACAGCCGCTTCCCCCTCTTCCAGCACGGTCTGCAGGTCCAGGATGGGGATATTCCGTCTGGCTGCTTCTTCATCCAGCCAGGCCCGGTATTCTTTCAGGGCTTCGTTATGCTTCTTCACTTCACTGCCCAGCTGCCAGCCGGCATCCACGCTTTCCGGCTGGGTAAAGGGCGGTTTGCCCAGAATGATGGGAAACAAGCCTGCTTTTTCTGCCTTATCCAGGGTGCCGGAAATGTTTTCCTTGACCTTGGATAAAGGATCATCCAGCAGGATATCGTTCATACCGCATTGGATGAAGACCCCGTCGGCTTTTTCATCCACCACGTCCATATTGAACATGCCCCACATAACCAGGGTCAGTTTGCCACCCCCGGCATTATTGACGGCCGTAAAGCCCAGCTTTTCCGCAGCCAGGCCTGGCCAGGCTTCATTGGCTTTTACATTCGTGCAGCTCACCAGGCTGTCACCGATGAAGGCAATCTTCATATATTTGTCTCCTTTACTGTTTGTTGAAATCTGCCCCGTTGTTCAGCGCAGCCAGAGCATTGATGGCCAGCTGGCTCATGAGCTTGGAGCCCACCACCAGGGTATGTTCGTCCGGGCACATCTTGGCGTTATGGAGGCCATGGACCGGTTTGCCCTTGATGCCGCAGCCCAGCCACAGGAAGGCACCGGGAATCGTCTGCAGATACCGACCGAAGTCTTCTGCCGTCAGATCCGGTTCTACATGGCTTTCCAGGCCTTCTTTTCCCAGCACTTCTTCGGCAGTGGTTTCCACCAGTTTTTCCGGTATAACCCACTTGTTCAATACCACAGGATAGCCGTAGAAATAATCAAAATCATAATCGATTCCTGTACCAATTTTCAACCCTTCCAGGATGCCTGTAATGAATTCGGGAATCTTACTCCTGGTTTCTTCGTCCAAAGTCCGAATAGTCCCTTCCAGAGTTACTTCGCTGGGCACAATGTTGTAACGGCTGCCTCCCTGGATAATACCGAAATTGATGGTTGCAGTAGACAGAGGGCTGATACGGCGGCTAACGATGTGGCTCACCTGCTGCAGAAAATCTGCAGCGGCCATAATGGCGTCTATGCCCTCATTAGGATGGCCTGCGTGGGAAGAACGGCCTTTGATGACCACTTTAATGCGGTCAGAGCCTGCCATCATAGCACCGGGCTTCACACCAATCTTGCCACACTCATAACTGGGCCATACGTGGAGGCCGAAGACCCCCTTTACACCGTCCAGGAAACCGTCGTCCATCATGTATTGGGCGCCGCCCGTAGGGGACAATTCTTCAGAAGGCTGGAAAATCAGGCGGATCTTTCCCTGAATCTCATCCTTGCGCTTTAGCAGGCGCAGGATGGTTTCCAGCAACGTGGTCATATGCACATCGTGGCCGCAGGCGTGCATAACACCGGGGTTTTCAGAAGCATAGGGCAGGTTCGTTTCTTCCTTAATGGACAGGGCATCCATGTCGGCCCGGAGAGCAATCATAGGGCCGGGCTGGCCGCCTACAAGAGTAGCCGCAATGCCTTGATGGCCGTTGCCCCGGACAGGGTTCAGGCCTAGTTCCTCCAGGATACCAAATATTTTTTCAGAAGTTTTGAATTCCTTCGTGCTGACTTCCGGATGGGCATGGAACCAGCGGCGCCAGGTGACACACAGCTCTTCCAATTCTTCTTCCGTCATTTTTTCTATATCCATAAGCGTAGCCTCCTATTTGTACAATTTTGTGAACACATATATACGAAATTATTTTACCATGTTTCGAGAAAACGAAAAAGAGTAACATAAAATAGATAAGAAAGTTTTACAAGGGCTCCGCCCTGCCCCCTCGCCAGCTTCGCTGGCCCTCTCCCCCTACGGGGGCGACAGTCCGCAGGACGGGCAGAGCCCTGTCCGCCCTCGCTTCAGCGGGGGCGGGGAACCATCCGTAGGATGGTGGTGGGGGTGTCCGTGCAGCGCACTCCTCTTCACTGTTCTCTGTTCACTGTTCTCTGTTCACTAAAACGAGGCTGTCGCAGCTAAACTGCAACAGCCTCGTTTTCATGCATATTCCTCCCCATCCCACAGCACGATTTCGTTGCGCTTCAGGGATTCGGGTACATTAATGATTCTTTGGTTTTCGCTGCCTTTGAACCGCAGGTTCAGGTTCTTCTTGGCCTCCACGAATTCTCCGTCCACCAGGATGTCCAGGTAGCTGAGCATTTCCCGGGTTATGGCCGGATCCCCCAGTTTTCCGGCCAGCATGTCCTTGTCGAACAGATAGCCGCTGTAGCACCAGATGGTCTTGTGAGGATACCGTTCCCGGATATGCCGCAGAACCCCAACCAGCACTTCCTGGTTCGCCGGTTCGAAAGGCTCCCCTCCCAGCAGGGAGAAGCCCCGGATGTATTCCGGTTCCAGATATTCCAGGATTTGGTGTACCGTAGCCTGATCAAAAGGTTTGCCATACTTAAAATCCCAGGTTTCCTGATTGAAACAGCCCTTGCAGTGGTGGGTACAGCCGCTGACGTACAGGCTGACCCGGACGCCGGGGCCATTGGCTACGTCACACTTTTTGATAGCCGCGTAATTCAATGGTAAGCCCCCTTACAGATGCAGCACTCTGGATTTGATTTCCTTCGTCTTGCCCACGTTCCAGAAGTTTTCACCCAGATAGCCGCAGGTCCGGCGAGTCACATTCATCTTGGACTGATCCTTGTTATGGCATTGCGGGCATTCCCATTCCAGGTTGTCATTGATCATGATTTCCCCGTCATAGCCGCAGACCTGGCAGTAGTCGGATTTCGTGTTGAATTCCGCATACTGGATGTTGTCGTAGATGAAGCGGACCACGTCTTCAATGGCCGTAGGATTCTTCTTCATGTTGGGGATTTCCACGTAGGAAATGCAGCCGCCGGAAGAAATAGGCTGGAATTGGGATTCGAACTTGAACTTGCTGAACGCATCGATGGGTTCCCGTACGTCCACATGGTAGGAGTTCGTGTAGTACCCTTTATCCGTAATATCTTTGATGGTCCCGAACCGTTCTTTATCAATCCGGGCAAAGCGGTAGCACAGGCTTTCGGCAGGCGTGCCATACAGGGCAAAGCCCAGGCCTGTCTGAGCCTTCCAGTCGTCGCAGGCCTTGCGCAGACGCTTCATAACCCGCATAGCGAATTCTTCCCCTTCCGGGGTGGTATGGCTGACACCCTTCATAGCCAGGGTGCATTCGTACAGGCCAATATAGCCCAGGCTCAGGGTGGAATAGCCGCCTTCCAGCAGCTTATCGATGGTTTCGCCTTTCTTCAGGCGGGCGATGGCACCGTTCTGCCAGTGGATGGGGCTCACGTCACTGCGGATACCTTTCAGGGAGTTGTGGCGGATCATGAGGGCTTCATAGCACAGCTCCAGCCGTTCATCCAGCAGTTTCCAGAATTTCTCTTCGTTGCCCTTGGCAATGATGCCGATCTGGGGCAGGTTCAGGGATACAACGCCCTGGTTGAAGCGGCCTTCGAATTTGTAGTTGCCATCCTTGTCCTTCCAGGGAGACAGGAAGCTGCGGCAGCCCATGGGAGAGAACACGTTGCCCTGGTAGATTTCCCGCATCTTCTTGGCGGAAATATAGTCAGGGTACATACGCTTGATGGAGCATTTTACGGCCAGTTTCGTCAGATAGTCGTATTTGCCGCCCTTCAGGCAGTTGTTTTCGTCCAGCACGTACACCAGTTTCGGGAACGCAGGGGTAACATAGACGCCTACTTCGTTCTTGATGCCTTCCAGACGCTGCTTCAGGATTTCTTCTATGATCTGGGCGTTTTCTTCAATGTATTCGTCATTAGGATCCAGATGCATGAACAGCGTCACAAACGGAGACTGGCCATTCGTAGTCATCAAGGTGTTGATCTGATACTGGATGGTCTGGACACCGCTGGCCAGTTCGTCCTTCATGCGGCTGTCCAGCACGGCTTCCATTTCATCTTCAGGCATATGGCCGTGGGTGGTCTCAATGAGGCGTTTCTTGAACTTTTCCCGGCTGCGGCGCAGGTATTTGCCCAAATGGGATACGTCCACGGACTGGCCGCCGTATTGGGCGGAAGCCACGGAGGCAATAATCTGGGTCATAACCGTGCAGGCTACCTGGAAGCTCTTAGGGCTTTCAATGAGCTTGCCGTGCATCACCGTGCCGTTATCCAGCATGTCACCCAGGTTAACCAGGCAGCAGTTGAACATGGGCTGGATGAAATAGTCTGCATCGTGGAAATGGATGACGCCTTCGTCATGGGCCCGGGAAATCTTTTCCGGCAGCACCACACGTCTCGTCAGGTCACGGGATACTTCCCCGGCAATCAGGTCACGCTGGGTGGAGACCATGACAGCGTTCTTGTTGGAGTTTTCCTCCATGACGTCCTTGTTCTTGTTGCTGATCAGGCTCAGGATGGATTCATCAGTGGTGTTAGCCTTGCGGACCAAGGCCCGGTTGTACCGGTAGATGATGTAGGCCTTAGCCAGTTCGTACCGGCCACGGACCATGATCTGTTTCTCTACCATATCCTGAATGTCTTCTACCAACAGACGTTTTTTGTTTTTGTGTTCCACAAAAGACGCAATTTCCTCAATGTCTTCCTGGGGAAGCCGTTGGTTTTCTTCTACGGCTTTGTTGGCTTTCGTGATAGCCGTCACAATCTTGCTCCGGTCAAAGGAAACGGTGGAGCCGTCTCTCTTTATTACTTTCATTGCCATGGTTTGTCCTCTCCTCAAATCGAATATTATAAATAATAAATTTAACTTTCAAATTTAACCCCATAGGGCCTCATCGTAAGATGAGGCCGCCAGGAAAGCGGACGCATCTCACGATGCGTCCCTACGAAGCAGGAAGCGAAAATTATTTGCGAGCATCCAAACTAGCTGCCTTGTTATCATACAATAAAATCCGCTTTTTAGCAACTACATATTGTGTATACCTAGGTACTAAAGCACAATAGACAGTGTGTACTTGAGAAAGGACTTATGTTACAGTTTTTTTGTTTTCTCAATTAACCGTTTTTTAAATAAATATATGAGAAGCCGAGAGCATGGGAGCTCCCGGCTAATCAATAATGATTCTAGTTTACACTCAGGCCTTCTGTTCTGCTGCCAGACGGTCCTGGAATTCCTTTTTAATCGCTGTTAATTTTTCTTCGTTGTCAATTAATTCTAAAGCTGTACCCGCCAGGATTTTAGATCCGTAGACAATAGCCTTATGGGCAGCTTCCGACTTTCCTGCTGCTACGTATTCGGCAGAATGGGCTGTAGCATCAGGGGGCACAAAGGCAATCCGGGCGCAGGAACCGGGCACCCTGTGCATGACATTGGCAAAATCCGTAGAACCGGTTTTTGCCCGAGGTGGCTGAAGGTTAGGGGCATTGACGGCCTCGGCGTATTTCATAATCAGATCGTTTAACTGCAGGTTCGGGATCTTGTTGTCAATGATCTTGCCTACGATGACCTCCGGTTCCGTCTCCGTCATCATAGCTGCCGCCTGGAAGATTTTCTCCAGTCGGACCATAAGAGCCTTCACAGCTCCTACTGTATTAGCCCGGACCATGACCTGAGCCTTCGTGTAGGCAGGCACCACATTGGCTGCGGTGCCGCCGGCATCCACGATATTGTAGTGAATCCGTACATCATCCGTTACGTGTTCCCGCAGGCATTCTATAGCGTGGAAAGCCAGCATCATGGCATCCAGGCTGCTACGGCCGGCTTCCGGCTTCAGGGCAGCATGAGCAGCTTTGCCGTGGTAAATCAGGTCGTATTCTGCATTAGCCAGGCTCTTGATATCTGTCTGAGTAGCAGGGCCGCCGTGCATCATCATGGCTACATCCAATTCCTGGAACGTAACACCATTCTGAATCATGATATACTTGCCGCTGATATTTTCTTCTGCAGGGGTACCATAGACAGTAATGGTAAAAGGTTTCTCCCCGGCAGCTTCTTTAATAGCCACAGCAGCGCCCAAAATGCAGGGACCCTGCATCTGGTGGCCACAGCCATGTCCCAGCCCGGCCAAAGCATCATATTCGCACAGAAGGCCGATATTGGGGCCCCCTTCGCCATTTTTCCAGATAGCCCGGAAAGCCGTTTCCAGCCCGCCGATGCCCCGTTCCACGGCAAAACCGTGCTTAGCCAGGTAGTCCGTCAAAAGGCCACTGGCAAAGACCTCGTGAGGCCCCAGTTCCGGATGGTCGAAAATAGCGTCGCTCATAGCCTGTAATTCTGCAGCCTGTGCAGTCACAGAAGCATAGGCTTTTTCCAGTTGTTGGTCTAACATAGAAAGAATCTCCTTTCAATTTAGCAAACGAAAAGTAACCGACATACGACAACCGACGGACGATAGAGGAACCATGCTTCGCATGGAATATATTTCAAACCGGCTTTAAAGACGGTTTGTTCCTTTGTCGGTCGTCGTCCGTCTTCTGTCGTCCGTCCTTGCCGAGTCTCACATGGGTCCCAGATGGATCAGCTGGGCAATGAAGACCATGACGCAGCCCGTAATCTGCCAGATGACGAACAGTTTCCACATAAAGGCCATCCACCGGTCATAGGGGATATTCGTGACGCTCAGGGTACCCATAAGAGCCGTGGACGTAGGCAGGATGTAGTTGCAGAAGCCATCCCCAAAGTTGAAGGCCAGGATCGTGGTCTGGCGGGTAATGCCCAGTACATCAGCCAGGGGCAGCAGGATGGGCATAACGGCTACAGCCTGGCCACTGCCGCTAGTCAGGAACACGTTGATGATGGTGTTGGCGATGACCATGCCGGGAGCTACAGCTACTGCCGGCATACCACTCAGGATTTCAGCTAAACCATGGACGATGGTGTGGGTGATCTTCCCATCATTCATAATCGCGCTGATGGCCGTAGCCATACCGATAATAAAAGCAGCCCCAATCATTTTTTTGCTGCCTTCGATGATGTCTTTGCACACATCATTAGGTTTTGTACCATAGACCAGATCCGCCACGACAGCGTATGTCATGAAAATGGCAGCCATTTCTGCCATGCCCCATTTCAAGGCAATGGCACCGTAGATGATAGCAGCCAGCGCAATGACAAACAACACCAGAGGAATGAGCATCTTGTTCGTCATCTTCCCGGTAGCGTCCAAATCCAGTTTGCTTTCCCCTTCTTCTCTCAACTTTAACTCCCCCCTGAATCATTTGCCCGCTTCCATAAACATGCGGGTTAACAGATACATTCTTGGTGCCACACTGCTGACGGAGGCACACTCCTGAGGCGTATGGTTCTTGCCGCCTTTCACTGCACCAAAACAGTCTGCCGCTACCGCTCCGGCAGCTGCTGCCCAGTTAGCGTCAGAGGCACCGCCCACATCCCGGACCACCAGGGTGCGGCCGATTTCCCCGTACAGGCGTTGGGCCAATGCGATGATTTTATCCGTTCCAGGATTTGCAGAGAACGGCGGATTGCCCACTTCCACCCAGGCTTTTACTTTCGTGCCGGGGATGAAGGGCCGGGCGGCGGACCGTTCTGCCCCTTCCCGGATCCGGTCGATTTCCTTCACGTCCGTCACTCTCAGGTCCGCGATTGCCAAGGCATGGGAGGGAATGATGTTTTCCCGTTCACCGGCCTGAAGTTTCGTAAAGTTCAGCGTAGTCCCATGTTCCGGATCTTCCAGGTGTTTCAGGAACTGGATCTGCTGAAGGACTTCCATGAGAGCGCTGGCCCCTTTTTCCGGAGCATTGCCGGAATGGGAAGCAATGCCTTCCACTTCCACCTTCAGCAGGCTTGAGCCTTTCCGGGAACGGACCAGTCCGTCTCCTTCCTGACCGGATTCGCAGCACAGGTAGCAGTCATGCTGGGGAGCCAGTTTTTGGGTAATAGCCCGGCTGTCGGGAGAAGAGATTTCTTCGTCCCCGTTATAGAATAAGGTAATTTGTTCGTAATCGTGGAAGTCCATGGCGTCCAACTGCTTCATGGCAAACAGCATCATGTTTACACCGCTCTTGCAGTCCGCCACGCCGGGACCTTTGGCCCAGTCCCCTTCAATCTTGAAGGGCCGTTCTGCCGCCGTCCCTACAGGGAACACCGTATCCAAATGGGCGCAGGCCATGATTTTGCCCTTGCCGGTACCTTTGAATACGACCAGCAGATGGCAGCCGTCTTCCGGATTGGCCATAGGAATCTTTTCCATGGAATAAGGTTTCAGAGGTTCGAACTCTTTCATGAGTACATCCGCCACCTGATTGATGCCCTTGCCGTTCCGGGATCCGGGATCCGCAATCCACATTCACCAGTTTCTTCCACACGTCTATATAGGACGGAAGTGCCGCTTCACAAGCCTGATACAATTTTTTACTTTCCATGTTGCTCCCCCATTTCCGAACGATTTAATAAATTTGCTAGCTTTATTTTAGTCTATTCCGCACCATAGGACAAATTGTATTTATAAATGGACCGATAAATATTTTCAATTAACGTTAAGTTATGTGCTATACTTTAAGTAATCAACCGGTCTTAATGAGGTGACCTCCATGGGCTTCCAATTCCGCCAATTAAAATATCTCTGTACCCTGGCTGAAACAGGCAATTACCATACGGCTGCAGAAAAGCTGTATGTCACCCAGCCTACGCTGAGCCTGGCTATCAAGAAGCTGGAGAGCACTCTGGGCAGCCCGCTGTTTATTCGCAGGACCGGAGGCCTGGTACCTACGGATACAGGCAAAATCGTCATAGATTACGCTCGAAAAATCCTACAGCTGGATGCAGAATTGGATGGTCAGTTGGACGCCCTGCGCAATCCTATAAAGCAGACTCTCCATGTAGGTACGTATCAGATTTTCTACTCTTTACTGCTTCCCCCTGTCATTGCAAAATTCCAGCTAAGTCATCTTGCCATTAGCATCACAACCCAGCACGGTCCTTATAATGTCCTGGAGTCAGCTCTGCTGCAGAATAAACTGGACGTGATCCTATGTATCCCGGACAGAACTAATCCTGCCTTTGACAATCTCCGTCTGAAACAGTCCCATCTTCTGGCAGTACTGCCGACCAACCATCCGGCCTGCAATCTAGCCACGGCTCTGCCCGGCCAGCAGTATCCCTATCTGGATATCCGGGAATTGAACGGTGAGGTGGCCTATCTGCAATACCCTCATCAGCAAATCCGCTGGCAGGAAGATAAATTGTTAGAATCCGGAGGTTTCCGGCCCCGTGAAATCCGGGAAATGGACAGCATAGACCTGGCTGTACGACTTGCTTCTGAGGGATTGGGCATTGCCTTTACTATGGATTCCTATATGAAGGCCCTGCATATCGACAAGCCCGTCCGATTCTTTGTAGTAGGGAATTTGAAGCAAGCTCCCTGGCTTACAATCTGTACTGCCCATGGACGTTCTAAAGAACCGGTCATTCGGGATATGGTGCAATTATTCAAAGAGCAGATAGAGGAATTATAATAAGAGTTTGTTTCAAATAGTGCAAAGTGTAGAGAATCGCATAGTAACATAAAAAAGATGCTGTGAAAGAATAAGCAACTCATTTTTTCACAGCATCTTTTTTATTACAGAAATCCATACTTTTTAGCTTCTGCCAAAAGTTCTTCCCGGAAGGCGGGATGGGAAATGGCAATGAGTTCCTTTACCCGTTGCCGGATGGAGGCCCCCCGCAGCCAGGCAGCACCGTATTCTGTGACGATGTAGTCCACATCGTTGCGGCTGGTGGTGACGATGGTTCCCGGCTTGAAAAATGGTACGATTTTAGACTGAAGGACTTTTTCCCCCTTTTCATTCCGTCCGTAATAGGAAGAGTGAAGAGCCACCAGGGATTTTCCTCCCGGGGACAGCATAGCTCCCCGAATGGTTTCCTGCTGGGCCCCTGTGGCGGACCACTGGAGGGTTCCCATGGTTTCCGCCGAAATCTGGCCTGTCAGGTCCACTTCCAGGGCCGTATTCAGGGATACCATGTTCTTATTTTTGCCGATTTCATAGGGAGAGTTCGTAAATGTACCTCTGTGAAATTCTACCAGAGGATTGTTACGGACGAAGTCATACAATTCCCGGCTGCCGCTGGCAAAGGCGCAGATAGATTTCCCTTCATTAACTCCCTTTTGGGAATTGTCCACGGCGCCGCACTGCATTAGCTGCATAAGCTCGTCACTAAACAGGCCGGAATGGATACCCAGGTGGTGCCGAACCTCCAGCTCCTTGGCCACCGCATTGGGAATATGGCCCACCCCCAGTTGAATCGTGGAGCCATCGGGAATCAGTTCTGCCACATTGCGGCCGATGATTTGGTCCACCTTTTTATAAGGCGTGGACGGCACCTCGGGACAAAGGCGATCCGTTTCTACAAACCCATCCACCTGGCTGATGTGAATCCGGGTATCGCCACAGGTCTGGGGATAGCCGGAGGACACTTCTAAAAGCACCAAGTCGCAGCCGTCCAGCAGATCCCGTTCAAACAGGGCGGATACGGACAGGGTAAAATATCCGTCCTGATCCATAGGGGACGCCGTTGCCAGGAGTACGGACCGCCGGCCTTCTGCTCGAACCCGCTCTAGGGTCTTGCGGACCAGGCCCGTGGAGTTACCCGGCAGGAAGCTGGCCAGCCCTTCTTTAGCAGCTTTTCTCACGGGAGCGCTGTAGAACCAGCACACGTGATCCAGCTTGTCTTGCAAAGACGTATCGTGGAACCAGGGATAGTCTTCTATGGGCATGATGCTGTTAAAGGTCAGGTGCTTCACCCCTTGGTCAAAGACCTGAGGCAGCTGCCGCAAAATGCTTACCGGTTCCGACATAGCCTGGGCAGAAAACACGTAGTCGTTATCACGTAGCAGGTTCAGCAGGTCTGGAACATTCTTTTTCTTGTCAGTATATTCAACGAATAACTTCATGGGACTCCTTTTCACGGGCTCACCGCCGAACAGCTGCGCCGTTCTCTGGCAAGCCCCTACGGTAAAAATATTTGAAAATGCAATTTGATTTTACCATGAAAAAAGGTGCAAAAAAAGTGGCTGTGATTTTCTCACAGCCACTTTCTGTTTGTGGATTACAGGCTTTCTGCGAAAGCTTCCAGAGCGGTCTGAGCTTGGCCAAAGTCACGGGTCATTTGGTCAACGCCGATCTTCACATGAGGAATCTTATGGGCATCCAGAGCCTTCTTCAGGTCAGGATATTCCATTTCTTCAGGATCGCAGAACTGCATCATGAAGACTACAACGCCTTCAGCGCCGCTTTCCTTAACCAGGTTGCAGACATATTCGCTTCTGGTGTTGGCAGCATAGCTGGGGTCATACAGCAGAACATCGTTCTTTTGTCTAGCAAACTGAGTAGCCAGAGCCTGCATAGCGTTATCCAGGTCTTCCGGAGCATCTACTGCGAAGCTGCGGCTTTCATAAGCGCAGTCATCAGCAGCAATAGCCAGCTTGTTGTCATCCATAGCCTTCAGCAGACCGGGCATATTGTAGATAATGCCGGATACAACGACTTTGTGGCCATCGAACTTGCCTGCAGGAGCAGCAGCCAGTTCTTTGTTCAGTTCTTCCAGCTTAGCAGTGTATTCATCCTTCAGGCAGAAGTAAGCAGCCCGCAGGATAGCAGCACGAGTAGAAGCAGGAATCAGATCAGGATGTTCGTTAGCCAGTTTGCAGAATTCACGACGGGCAGCACGGCTCTTGTTGTACACTTTGATGGCATCTTTGATGGCATCGTTGGTGATTTCATGGCCGCAGATTTCTTCCAGGTGGCCTTTCAGTTCAGCGTATACATCATAGGTGAACTGTCTGCCGGCAGCGTTTTGACGGATTTGAGGATGAGCCAGGAACATAACAGGCATCTTGTCCTTCATAGCAACTTTGAAGTTCTGGCTCATAGGACGCAGGGTATCGCACAGTACAGGAGTGATGATACCGGACAGGCCATCCAGGGTGCCATCCAGCAGCATTTCCAGAGATTGTTGAGCGATGGTGCAATAGAACGTTGCGCAATATTCCTTGGATTTGATTTCCTGTTTGCCATTGCAGCCCCATACACCCATGGGAACCATGCCGGCAGCATAGACTAATTCTTCAGGAACATAGTACGGCAGAACGCCGATTGCTTTCTTACCCTGAGCTTTATATTTTGCCAGCTGGGTTTTAGGGCTGGCAGCGATTTGTTTGAACTCTTCAATCAGTGCATCGATAGCCATTGTTATTTCCCCTTCTTTTCATCATTTGCTTCCATAGCTTCGACCAAGCCTTGAACACGAGTCTCGTATTGAGCCGCGTTGAAGTTTCTCGGGTCAGCCTGGTCACCGTCGAAACCGGCAGTGGGGATACCCATGTCTTTCGTGAAACGACGCTGCATTTCAGGCATATAACCGGACCAAGGTTTGCAGGAACGGTTGTAGTGAACCAGCACGCCATCAACCTTGTTGTCGCGGATCAGGCCTTCACGCCAAGCAACACCTTGTTCGATGGATACGGAGTTAGGAGCCTTGCAGTATGCTTTAACCAGGCCATCCAGGTTGTCGTAAACGAAACCGAAAGCAGGAGCATATACAACGCCGGTGATGTTCAGGCCGTTAGCTTTCAGCGGTTTGAACAGGTTCGGCAGTTTAGGCCAGCAAGGAATACCTTCGAACATGATACGATGTTGTTCCTTGAACGGAGCGGTAGTGGTACCGTCTTTTACGTGTTGTTCCAGTTCGGAAGCCAGCAGTTCGAAAGCTTCAGCAGCTTCTACACGGCCACGAGCGGTTACAACGTCGGCCATGTGGTTGAACAGGTCGAAGCCGTTGAACGGAGCCGGTTTGTATTGCAGGTAGTCGCAAACTTTCAACCAAGCCTTAGCGGTACGGTTTGCGTTCTGGCAGCATTGTTCGAATTTTTCTTCATCGAACTTCTTGCCGGAGATTTCTTCCATTTGACGGATAGCCGTATCCAGCTGAGCGCGGATATATTTTACGTTGGCTTCGTTTACATGGTCGAATTCGTTGTAAGGAACGTCGATCATAATCAGGGGAATGTTATGACGACGAGCGATGTCTTCATACCATTTCGTCATGCAGTTGCAGATGTTGTTGCAGCACAGCACGAAGTCAGGCATAGGCATGGTCATCTGACGATATTTATGCAGAGCGTTCTGACGAGCGGTCTTTTCCGGACCATCGGGCAGAGCAGCGATTTCATAAATATTATCAGTAGTAGCAAACGGTTTCAGGGTCTTCGGATCGATAACGGGTTTGCCGTTTTCGTCAAATACTTTCTTACCATTGGCATCCTTCATTTGTTTGCCGCTGTTGGGGTTGATAACATATTTGAAATCCTTGTCCATCTTGTTGGCACCACGATAGCCGGCTGCATAAGCCAGGGAAATACGTGCGTACCCGCAGATATCGTTATCGTAACCGATTTCTTCTGCAGCCTGGCACATTACTTCGCCGTCACGGTTAGCAGCAATACCGGCAGCCTGGTTTTCAGGATACCCTACATGCAGGCCGAAAGATTCAGCCAATTCGCAAGGGAACTTGGAAGAAGACCAACCTACAGGTTGACCGGCTTCTTTAGCTTCCCGCAGTTCTCTGTAAACCTTTTCAACTACATCTCTCAATGCCTGAACGCCAGGGCTTACTGTCTTTGGCATAATGATCCTTCCTTCTTTGAAATTAAATATCTACTTATTTCGTTGCTTTTTTATAAGCATACAGGGCTGCACCAAGTGCGCCATTGTATTGAGCCAGAGGAGAGGTCTTGATTTCCACACCTAAGCCCTCTTCCAGAGCTTCTCTCACGCCATAGTTCTGGGCAACGCCGCCGGTCATGACCACATCGGGCACAACGCCTACGCGGTTAGCCAGGCCAACTACACGGCTGGCTACAGAACGATGGATACCGGCAATGATGTCGACTTTGTTGGCACCCTGGGACAGCTGGCTGATAACTTCACTTTCAGCGAACACCGTGCAGGTGGAGCTGATAGAGATCTGCTTCTTGGATTGGGCACCCAGGTCGGCCAGATCTGCCACTTTTACTTCCAGAATCCCTGCCATAACATCCAGGAACCGTCCGGTACCTGCTGCGCATTTATCGTTCATCTGGAAATTGGTCATAGCGCCATTTTCCACATGAATAACCTTTACGTCCTGGCCACCGATATCGATAACCGTATGGACATTAGGCCAGATAA
>OMUE01000199.1 GCA_900314165.1 uncultured Acidaminococcus sp. | reverse complement strand
CATAGCAGTTTCCTTTCTGGTGGCAGAACTGCATCTTCGTTCTCACAGCCTGGAGCGCCTTGTTTTCCAGATCCGTATCACCCAGTTGGTCAATAACCGGCCGGATATTGGATTCTACAATGATCAGCTGAGCCCCTGCTTCGTTGAAGCCGCGGCTCATAAGATAGAACAGCATGTCCTTATCCAGCTGGCCGGAACTGGAAGCATGGTTGCCCACCACATCGTCTTCCTTGCACAGCAGCAGAGGAATGGAAATGGAGTGCACGCCCTTGTTCAGCAGCAGGCAAACGTCGGATTCGTTGCCCACAGCCTTTTTGCCACCCCGCAGGAAATCTATGGTCCCGCGGAAATATTTTTTGGAGGTTCCCATGAGGGCACCGGTAGTCAGGATATCCGTATTGGTCTTACAGCCCTTTGTCGGTACCCAGTAGGAATAGTCGAACAGCTGGCTGCCGCTGCCCAGATACATGGACGCGGTGGTAAAATCCGCATTGTCATGATCCAGGTCCGTACGGCAGTAAATCAGGGTTTCCTTGCCGCCAATTTCTGCGCTGACGAATTTCACCCGGGCATCCTTGCCTTCCTTGGTAAGGCGCTGGTCAATGTGTCGGACCTGCTCGCCCTGGAGTTGGACCTTGCTGATGGTGACTTTGGCCTCATCAGCCGCTTCAATATATTGCAGCACGTTCACAACGCCTTCCGGTGCATCCCCTTCAAACAGCAGGAATACGTGGAGCTCACTGCCGGCTTCAGCTTTGATCTTTAGCTGGCCGGTCAGGGCAGGCACCTGTTCACTGACCGTATAGGTCAGCCACACGGAAGCCTTTTTCCCGGCTCCCAGCGTGATTTCACAGCTGGCATTGCCGCCTGTCAGAGCCTGGGCCAGGGATTCCCTGCTGGAGCCCTGGAAATCTCCCAGGTCCGGCAGTCTGCTGCCCGTATAGGGTTCTGCTTTGGCCGGGCCCTCTATCCGTACCTGCAGGTCCGCAGGGGCCAAGCTGGCAGGCAGTACAGGATCCAGAGGCAGGTCGTTCACTTTCATCCAGCGGAAGGTGGGACGCGGCAGTTCGTTAAATTGTTCTTTGCTCATAGTCTCCCCCTCCTTACATGGAACCTTTCAGTTCCAGATTGATCAGGTTGTTCATTTCTACAGCGTATTCCAGAGGTAGAGCCTTGGACACAGGATCTACGAACCCACGGACCAGCATGGCTCTGGCTTCATCCTCGCTGAGCCCGCGGCTCATGAGGTAGAAGATGGCTTCGTCAGAAATACGGCCGATTTTCGCTTCATGGCCCAGGTCCACATTATCGTTCTTGATGACGATGGCCGGAATGGTATCGGACTGGGAAATTTCATCCAGCATCAGGGATTCGCAGCTTACGTTACACTTAGAGCCTTCAGCCTTCTCGTTGATGACCACAGAACCACGGTAAATGCACACGCCCCCGTCCTTGGAAATGGACTTGGAGTTGATGTTGCTGGTGGTATGGGGAGCATTGTGGACTACTTTAGAGCCCGTATCCAGGTACTGGCCCTTGCCGGCGAAGGTGACGCCCGTAAATTCGCAGTGGGCTCCTTCCCCATTCAGGATGCTCATAGGGTACAGGCAGGACGTATGGGAACCAAAGGAACCGGTAACCCAGTTGATAGTGCCGTTCTTGCCTACAATGGCCCGCTTCGTATTCATGTTGTACATGTTCTTGGACCAGTTTTCAATGGTGGAATAGGTCAGGGTGGCATCGTCACCGATGAACAGTTCTACGGCACCGGCGTGGAGGTTGGCCACGTTGTATTTAGGTGCGGAACAGCCTTCGATGAAGTGGACCTTGGCACCCTTTTCTACAATGATCATGGTATGTTCGAACTGGCCGGCGCCGGGAGCATTCAGTCGGAAATAGCTCTGCAGGGGAATGGATACGTCCACCCCTTCCGGTACGTACACGAAGGAACCGCCGGACCAGACAGCCCCGTGGAGGGCCGCAAACTTGTGATCCGTAGGAGGAATCAGCTTCATGAAATGAGCCCTTACGATGTCTTCGTACTTCTTCAGGGCCGTATCGAAATCCGTATAGACCACGCCCTGCTGCACCAATTCATCCTGGATGCTGTGGTACACCACTTCAGAGTCGTACTGAGCCCCTACGCCTGCCAAGGACGTCTTTTCGGCTTCAGGGATACCCAGACGGTCAAAGGTATCTTTGATATCGTCAGGTACGTCGTCCCAGCTGGCCCGCATCTGGGTATTGGGCCGCACATACGTGATGATATTGGCCATATCCAGGCCGCTGATATCCGGACCCCACACAGGGTACGGAATCTGATAATAGGTTTCCAAAGATTTCAGCCGGAAGTCCAGCATCCATTTCGGTTCGCCTTTCTTCTCGGAGATTTCCCGAACCACGTCGGGGGTCAGGCCCGCTTCCGTCCGGTAGCTGTATTTGAAATCTTTCTTAAAGTCATACATATTGCTGAAGTTTGTAAAGGAATCGATTTTCTTCCTTTCCTGCTCCAGCTTTGTTTCCTCAGCTTTATTTTCAGTCATATCGTTCACCTATGCCTTATTTCTTATAGGCGTCGTAGCCGTTAGCTTCGATTTCCTGGATCAGGGACGCATCCCCGCTCTTGACGATTCTGCCATTGATGAGCACATGGACGATGTCCGGATGCAGCTTTTGCAGGATTTCACTGTGGTGGGTAATGATGAGCAGGGAGTTCGTCTCATCGTGATATTCGTTCACTGCTTCGGACACAATGCGCACCGCATCTACGTCCAGGCCGGAGTCAATTTCATCCAACATGGTCAGCTTCGGTTCCAGCATGCACATTTGCAGGATTTCGTTCTTCTTCCGTTCGCCGCCGGAGAAGCCATCGTTCACGTACCGGTCTGCATAAGCCCGGTCCATGTGCAGAGCATCCATTTCCTGATGCAGCTTTTTGCGGAAGGGCATGATGCGTTGTTTTTCACCGGTGATAGTACCCTTCGCATTGCGGATGAAGTTTTCTACCGTAATACCCTGTACGGCAATAGGAGCCTGGAAAGCCATGAAGATACCGGCTTTAGCTCTTTCATTTACAGGTTCGTGGGTAATTTCTTTCCCTTCAAAATAAATATGACCCTCGGTAACCACGTATTTCGGGTTACCCATAATAGTGTTGAATAATGTGGATTTGCCGGCACCGTTGGAACCCATGATTACGTGGGTTTCCCCCGTATTGATGACCAAATCCAGGCCTTTCAGAATCTCTTTGCCTTCTACGGCCACCTTTAAGCCTTCCACTCGTAATAATTCACTCATGTTAACCTCTCCTACCCACAGGACCTCTAACCCTGTGTAAAAATTAGCCCATTGGCTCTATGTTCCTGTCCGCATCCGCCATCCCGGAGGAATCCGGAGCGGACCGCAATAAAATAGTACATCGGACCTTGCTTTCTACTGTAACAAAAAAGTATTCACAAAATCCTTTCCCTATTATAATAGATTTTCCCTCCTTCTACAAGATATCATAGTCACTTTGGGGGATTTTTTTTGACTTTTACCCGGGTTTTTCTTACTTTTATTGTAACAGGTTATACAGGAATGTATGTTGGCGGAACAACGTCTCGTCCAAAGCACAAAAAAAGAACCGCATCTCTGCGGTTCTTTTTTATTGCAAACTTACTTCACGATCATATAAA
>OMUE01000200.1 GCA_900314165.1 uncultured Acidaminococcus sp. | reverse complement strand
AGGTCTTCAACCGGCTGCAGCTCATGGAAAATACCCATGGCTTTGCCTTTGAAGGATATGAACGGACCATCGACGCCCACATCCGGAACCTGCGGAAGAAGATCGAGCCGGACTCCCGGCATCCTCAATTTGTGCTGACTGTGTACGGCATCGGTTATAAATTCGGAGGCAGGGATGCATAGATTTCACAGCGTGCGCTACAAGCTGATGTTCTCCACCTTCCTCATCATCCTGGTGTGCAGCCTGGCTCTCATTTACCTGGGCAGCCAGCAGCTGGAGGACCAGTTCGTCCACTATCTGCAAATGCCCGGTTCCATGGGCATGGGCCGCATGATGGGCCGGGGTATGGGGAACCACCACCTGACCATGGGGACGGCGGAATTGGACTTCCTGGCTTCTTATCACAAATCCCTTCTGGCAGCAGGCCTGGGCTTTTCCCTGCTGGGCCTTGTAGCCAGCTTCTTCCTGGCCGGAACGGTAACAAGCCCCCTGCGGCGGCTATCCCGGGCGGCTCAGGAAATCCGGCAGGGGAACCTGAAACAGGAAGTCCCTGTGGAAACAGAGGACGAAGTGGGTCAACTCACGAGGGTCTTTAACGACATGTCTTCGGAGCTGGCGGCCACGGAAAATAACCGCCGGGAATTCCTGGCCAACGTGGCCCACGAGCTCAGGACACCGCTAGCCATCCTGCAGGGACAACTGGAAAATATGCTGTCCGGTGTGGAACAGCCGGACCCGGAAAAGCTGTTCTCCATGCAGGAAGAGGTCATGAGACTGACCCGTATGGTGGCCGAGCTGCGGGATCTGTCCCTGGCCCAGGTGAACCAGCTGGAGCTGCACCGGCAGCCCGTGCAGGTCAATGAGCTGCTGTCCCGGGCGGCGGACATGATTCAGCCTCTCCTGGAAGAAAAGCAACTGACTATACAGAAAAACCTTGCTAAGGATGTGCCCATACTGCAGCTGGATCCGGACAGGCTGAACCAGGTCATCTATAATCTACTGAATAATGCCATCCGCTATACAAAGGAGGGCACGGCCATTACGTTGCAGAGCGCTGTGAAAGGTGATCAGGTGGTCATCACCGTGGCCGATCAGGGTCCCGGCATATCTCCGGAAGACCTGCCCCATATCTTCGAGCAGTTCTACCGCAGTGACAAAGCACGAGCTCGTGCCAGCGGCGGCAGTGGCATCGGTCTTGCCCTGGCCAAAAGCTTCGTAGAAAATCAGGGCGGCACGCTGACTGCTGAAAATCGGCCTGAAGGCGGAGCGGCGTTCGTCATAACCTTTCCTGGAACTTAGTCCTCTTTTACCGGCTGGAAGGCTTCTATAAGTTTTGGCGCCAGTTCCTGAGCATGGGAGTTCTTTTTAAAGGTCAGGCCGATGGTCCGGTGATTGTAACGGCTCTTGATGGGCCAGAACTTTACGTGATTCGTACGGGGATCGCAGTCTCTGGCGATGACGTTTGGTACAAACCCGATGCCGTAATTGTGGTTGATCAGGGAATAGACCGTATCCGGATTTTCTGAGGAATAGACGGACTGAGGCTTGAAACCGGCACCTTTACAGATCTTCAAAGCCAGCCTGTGCAGCTTCAGGCCTTCCTTCGGCAGGACGAAGGGAAAGGCCTTGAAGGGCAGCAGGTTGAGCTTTCCATGTTCCAGTGCGGCGGGAACCAGGTCCAAAGCCCGCTGATTTTCCTCGTGGATGGCAAACAGGATTTCTTCCTGCTTCAGGGGCAGAAATTGGATGCCTTCGCGATAGAGGGGGGCTGGGAAAATCCCAAAGTCCAGTTTGTCCTGGAGCATCAGGGCCTCCAGGCTGCGGGATTCCCCGTCCACAATCTGGATGTGGTACGTGGCAAATTTCTGCTGGATGGTTTCCAGGAAAGGCGTCAGGAACCATTTGCCGTAGAACTGGGATACACCGATGCTCAGGGTGTGCTTTTCCTGCTGCTGCCATTTCTGCATGGCCTGCTCCAGGGCTTTCATCTGGGTAAGGATCTGCTCCCCCTGTTTCACGTAGTATTCCCCCGCATGGGTCAGCTCCACGTGGGTGCGGCTGCGGTGAAATAACGTAATATTCAGTTGATTCTCTAATCGCCTGATATATTGGCTCAGGGCGGGCTGGCTGATGAATAGCTGGCTCGCAGCCTGAGAAAAACTGCCTGTACGGGCGATGGCGATAACGTATTCCAAGTCCCTTGTGTCCATAAGTGTGCCTCTTCTTATAACTTTAACTTATAAGTGAATTATAACTTAATATTATGCAAGAAACAAGAGATGGTGTAAAGTATCAGTGAAGAGAAAAGTGAAAAGTGAAAAGTGAAAAGGCGCCTGCGGCGGGCAAGGAGGTCAGCCAAGTTGACAAAGAAAAAGCGAAGAGCGAAGAGTGAAGAGCGAAACCAACCTGCCTAGCGGCACCCCTATAGACGAAAATAAATAGATAT
>OMUE01000201.1 GCA_900314165.1 uncultured Acidaminococcus sp. | reverse complement strand
TTTCTGGTGTAGTGGGCTTTCCGGCCTACGCCGCACACGAAGATGCAGCCATCCATATCCACCATGCGCAGCAGCACTTCCCGGATATCTTTACCGTTCCGGGCTTCCAGAGTCAGGGTGACGACCAGCTGCCACTCGCCCCATTCCTTCAGCACCAGGGCTTCAAAATAATGGTCTTTCCGACGACGGTCACTTTTTTCTACGTCCCCGTAGCATACAGCATCCGGGAACTGTTCCTGTGGCAGGTAGGGCCGCACGAAGCAGTCCGTAATGGCTGCGCTTTCCTGGCATTTGTTCCGCAGAGGAACCGTAAAAGAAAATACAGCCTTATCATGATCCAGGCTTTCCAGCTCCAGGGGGGACTTTTCATTCATAATCACAGCAGAAGTATCCGTAGGTTTCAGGTACGCATAAATGATCAGTACCAGGGCACCCAGGATGGCAAGGCCCAGAATCAACAGAATCACATTACCCATTTTTTAGTTCTTCCTTTCTTCTTCCAATACTTTCTGGAGTTTTTCATAGTAAGCAGGGGTCAACCGGGCCGGTTTCCCCTCCAGGTTTGTAAAAGCGTTCTTGGACCAGCCTTCGGCCAGCAGCACGCCGTCCTTCTTCCGTATTACTTTATACTGGAAGACGAATTTCACCCGGTTCACATCCGTCAGCGTGGTTTCCACCAGGAATTCGTCATCAAATCTGGCGGATTGGTGGAACTTACTGTGGACTTCTACAATGGGCACCATATACCCATCTTCCATGAGCTGATTCAGGTCGATACCGGCTTCGCGGAAATACGCCACACGGCCCATTTCAAACCATTTCAAATAATTGGCATGGTACACCACACCCATAAGGTCTGTCTCATAAAACCGGACCCGATCCGTAATGGTAACCACTATACACCCTCTTTTCTGCTGCCTTCCTGACAGGAGGCTGCGGTATTCTTTTCACTCGAATTTTAATTATAGCACGTTTTATACGGAAAAAGAATCAAATTTTGTTAAGAGAATTACAGAAAGTAAAACCCCATGATACGGTATCAGTATCATGGGGACACTTTTAAATATGGTACGCCTGGGCGGAATCGAACCGCCGCACACGGCTCCGGAGGCCGTTGCTCTATCCACTGAGCCACAGGCGTATTAGCTGAACAGGAAATATTATAGCACAGTTAGGGATGAGGTGCAAGCCTTTTCTTGCTACACCTGCCTAAGGGCCTATTCCGCTAATTCTGTTCATTTCTAAGAGTTTATTCTCCTCCTATTCAGTCATCAATGACGTTTTGAATGGTATCGATCAACGTACCATCCCTGTATTCCACTTTGGCCACTACTTTATCGCCCATGTGGATGGGTTTGGGAATCCCGTTAATCTTTTCTCCCAGTTCCTTAAGGTATTCAATGGTTACAACGGGCAGCCCTGCCTTCTTCAGATTTTCCAGGAGATCCGGACGCTTCGGGTTCACCGCAATGCCCCGCTGGGTCACAACCACATCCACCGTAGAGCCTGGCGTGGAGATGGTCTGTACCCTGTCCACCACCAGGGACATGCGGGCCCTGCTGAGAGGAGCAATGATCATGGTCAGCTTGGCCCCGGCTGCTGCATCGCTGTGACCGCCGCTGCCGCCCATAATCAGGCCTTTAGAATTCGTATGGACGTTCACGTTGAAGTTCGTATCGACCTGGGTAGCTCCCAGAATAACCACATCCAGGCTGTCCACAATGGCGCTCTTGGCAAAAGGAGAAGCATAATGGGAAGCAGAAACTTCCACATGGTTGGGATCTTTAGCCAGGGAATCGATAGCCTTCTGGTCAAAGCATTGGACGTCCAGGATGCTCTGGAAGCAGTCGGATTCCAGCAAGTCCACCAGGAAACCTGTAATACCGCCCATGACGAAGCTGCCCTTGATGTGTTTTTGCAGCATGACGTCCTTCAGGAACACAGCCGCAGCCAAAGACGCGCCGCCGGCACCGGTCTGGAAGGAAAAGCCGTCTTTCAACAGCCCGGAGGCCTCTATGACTTTCACGGCCGTTCCGGCCATGCGCAGGCCCACCGGGTCCCTCGTAATCTTTGTAGTACCGGATACGATACCAGTAGGATCTCCGATTTCATCCACCTTCACCACATAATCCACGTAGACTTCCGGAATGGAGAAATCGTTCAAGGGATACGGAACCAGGGTATCCGTTACGACTACAACCTTGTCCGCATGCTGGGCATCGCTGACGGCATAGCCCAGGGAGCCACAGGCAGATTTGCCGTACTTCCCGGTGCAGTTGCCCATATCGTCCGCCATGGAAGCCGCAACGAAGGCTACGTCGATATGGCTTCTGCCCGTATCAATAGCAGCAGGCCGGCCCCCGTGGGTCCGGAAGATGACGGGCTTTTCCATAAGGCCATGGGAAATGGCCTCCCCCACGACCTGGCCCATATAGTCACATTCAATACCTGTCACGACGCCATTCTTGATGTGTTCGATGAGTGGCTCATGGACATCGAAGATGGAACTGGCATTGATGGTGATATCCTTAATGCCCAGTTTTGCGATTTCAGCAACGACCATATTCAGCACATAATCGCCGTTCCGCAGATGGTGATGGAAGGAAATCGTCATGCCATCTTTCAGGCCGCATTTCAGAATCGCTTCCTGCAAAGAAGCTGCAAGCTTGCTCATGTGTCAGATCTCCTTTCCCATAGCCCGTGCCATTTCCAGTACATGGGCAGCCCGGTCCACAATGGGCTTATCGATCATCTTGCCATTCAGAGACACAGCGCCCCGGCCTTTGGCCTTGCCTTCGGCAATGACTTCAAAGACTCTCTTGGCATACTCAATATCCTTTTCGGAAGGGGAAAACACTTCATTGACGATGTCCACGCTGCGGGGTGAAATACAAGCCTTGCCCGTATACCCCAATCCTCTGGCAAATTCTGCATCCTTCCGCAGGCCGGCGAAGTCATTGATATCGGTAAAGGGCGTATCATAGGCTTCTACGCCGGCCGCTCTGGCGGCACACACCACGCGGCTCCGGGAATAGAACACTTCCAGCCCTTCCTGGGTCCGGGGAGCCTGCAGGTCGCTGGTCAGATCTTCGCAGCCGATGAAGATGGCTACGACCCGCTTGTCCGCTTCCGCAATATGGAAAGAATTCTCTACACCCCGGGCTGTCTCAATCAGGGGCATGAGCTTAACCGTACCTTCGGGGATGCCGTTGCGTTTTTCCACTTCCCCCATATAGGAAGAAATCAGCTGCACATCCTGGGAGGAGCCAATCTTTGTAGGCATGATGATGTCCGGTTTTTGGGGAATGATTTCGTCCAAGTCTTCTTTCCACATGCCGGAAGAAATGGGATTGATCCGTACGATGACCTCACAATGGAATTCCATATTCTTCAGAGCATTGCGGACCAGGATCCTGGCTGCATCTTTCTGATCAGGAGATACGGCATCTTCCAAATCAAGGATGACGCTGTCCGCACCCATGGAATCCGCATTGACCACGATGTTGGGGGTATTTCCCGGTAAGAATAACATAGAACGTCTCATTGTTCAGCCCCCTTTTTGGCCGCTCTTTTGACGGCAGTCTCTACCCGTGCGGCAATGACGCAGTCCAGCGCCCCCCGGTCGAAGATCTCCACCTGAGCCCGGGTAACGTCCAGTTCTGCCAGCATCCGGGAAGCCACGGAACGGATCTGGTCGCCGAATTGCTGCAGCACCACGGACTCTACTTTGACAGTCAGCGTCTCTGCAGGTTTGATGTTGACCATGCAATCACTGGATTCCAGTGTGCCTGCAGACGCGTTTTTCAAGATGATCATGAATCTGCCTCCTTAGTATGAAAACTGCAAAAATCAGGGGCTCCACACGAGTTTTCGGCTTGCCGAAACCATCAATTGTGGAGCCCCTGTTTGTGTGGTACAAAAGGTTATCTGTTATTTTAATCGGACTTTTGTTTCCCTTACATTACTTCACAATCTGCAAGATGATACTGGACAGCACCAGGATGAAGGCGCCGCCGATACGGGAGGAAATCTGCGCAAAGGGCATAACGACCATTCTCTTGGCAGCGGACAGTACGGCCACGTCGCCGGTACCACCCATATTAGCCATGCACAGGCCGGCCGTAATAGCTGCTTCGATAGGATAGAACCCCACGATGTAGCCAACGAGACTGGAACCGATGATGGCACCCAGAACCGTTGCCAGGCACAGGATAATGTAGGTCGGGGTCAGGGCTTTCAGGATGACGCCCATATCCGTATAGGCAATACCGATACCGATCAGCAGCGGAGAGGTGAAGTTGACCATGATGAACTGGAACCATTGATAGCAGCCTGTAGCGATTCTTCTGGGTACAATGTCAAAGGCCTTGCAAAGAGCCACGCTGAGGATCATCCATGCGTAATAGTGGATGGAAGGGACAAAATATTGGATAATGCGGCCCCACACCATGAACGTGGTTGCCGTCAGAAGACCGATACCCATAGTCTGATAATCCAGGTGTTTCCGTTCTTCCTGTTCCTTCTGGGATTCCAGGGAAGCCTCATCAGAAGCCGTGCTAAAGCCACGCAGCATCTGGCCTTCACCGGTCAGGGACGGTTTTGCTTTGCCCAGTTTATCCAGCAGGCCGCCGGCTACGATGGACATAGCGTTGCCCAGTGCAACAGCAGGTACCATGATGGACAGGATCTGTTCCGGCTTCGTCTGGAGGCTGGCGCCAAAGATCTGAGCCAAGGGTACAGCACCGGCGCCCATGCCACCGCCCATGATGGGGATACCGATGTAGAGCACGGATTTCAGTCCACCATAGCCGGTGATCGTTCCGATAAGGGCAACCAGCCCCAGGGAGACGATGACACCGCCAACAATGGCCGGCAAGTATCTTACAGCAGCCTTAATCAGCAGACGACGGTTCATGCTCAGCATGGAACCGGTAATCAGAGCAGCAATATAAAAGTCCAGGAAGCCGCCGCCCTTCATAAACGTAGAAACAATCTTCGTGGTCGCCGGCGGCATCACTTTGGACCAGGCCAGCCAGGCGGCCACAAAGATGCAGACGATAGCACCGCCGCCGAAATAGGTCTTGACGATGGGCAGATGATTCCCGATGACATTGAAAATAACGCCCAGGATGATGATAACCGGGAATGCCCCTACCATTCCTGCCGGCAGCCTTCCCCCATAACAAGCTGCAATAATGATGATGGATATCAGTATAAAGTACTTGGCATCCATCCCAAACAGTGTGTACTTCTTTTGTTCCTCGTTCATAACAAATCCTCCTTTAATTAACTCGTTGTTATTATAAGATTTGTCAGACTATTCTGGAATATTTTTAAACTAATTTATTTTAGTTAAGTAATTTAACTTATTTAACTATTTAAAATTTTGTTCAAAGAATATATCACTTTGCCTATGTTATAATTATAAAATATAATTTATTTTTCTGATATTTTAAGATGTGCCACCCACCTTTCACCCTGTTACGCAATCCAGGTAAAAATCATGCTAGCTGCCTACCATAAATTAAACCTGCGGGAAAAGATCATCATCAGCTATTCCTGTATCATCATCGTGGTTCTGCTCTCTACCCTGGCTACGGCCTTCATCATCTACTATAACAACCTGAAGAAGAGCATCGATGACAATCTGATCAACATGGCCCTGGCTCTGTCCCGTAACCCCTACGTCCTGGACTCTATGGAAAAAAACGAGCCCAGCGAACAGTTGAATACCTATCTGGACGACCTGCTTAAAGATGCCAGAAACATCGACGTGGTCACCATCTGTAACTCTGACGCCATCCGTCTGTATCACCGGAATAAAGCTATCATCGGCCAGCATTTTAGCGGCGGTGATGAAGGTCCTATACTGGAAAAGCACACCAACTACTTTAATACGGCACAGGGCACGCTAGGAATCCAGCGTCGCTATTTTTATGCCATGTTTAACAGCCAGGGCCAATTCATGGGTTTTATCATGACCTCCGTTTTGGAAAAGAACCTGAACCTGATCCAGGCCCGTCTGGTACTGACCTTCATTCTCATCGGTATCGCCGCCTTCATCGCCATCACCCTGGTAGCCAGACAGCTGAATGCCACCCTGCAGCATTCCCTGTTAGGCTATGAGCCGGAACAGATTGCCCAGCTGACCATCCAGCATCAGGAAGTCCTGGACAGCCTGGAAGAAGGGCTGCTGGCTATTGACCGGGACAGCAGGGTGACACTCCTAAATGCGGCAGCCGTCCAGATGCTGCACATCACGGATCCCCATCCGGAAGGCAAGCCGGTATTGGAGATTTTCCCCCAATCCCGCCTGCCCTGGACCCTGAAGACCCGGATTGCAGAGCATAACGTGAACCTGAAGCTCAACAATATCGCCCTGATCACCAGCCGCATTCCCGTCATCGAGCAAGGGGAACTCATCGGGGCCATCTCCATTTTCCGGAGCCGTCAGCAGGTCACAGAGCTGTCTGAAAAGCTCACGGGGGTCAATCATATGGTGGACGCCATGCGGGCTTATACCCACGAATTTAAGAACAAACTGCATATTATCCTGGGCATGCTGCAATTCGCCAGCCGGGAAGAAATCGCCAACTATATCACGGATATTACTACCCTGCAGCGGTCCACCATCGGCTCCATCATCTCCTTCTGTAAGATTCCCCGGATCAGTGCCCTGCTCATCGGAAAAACCCTGAAGGCTACGGAGCTGAATATCGCCCTGACCCTGGATAAGAACAGCCACGTGGAAGACGGGGAACAGTTCCTGCCCATTGAAAGCATTGCTACGATTATGGGCAATCTCATAGAGAATTCTATAGAAAGCATCAATAAGGGAAACAGAGACATCCGGGAAATCCGGGTCAGCCTGTTCTATGATCATTCCGGGTTCTTCCTGTCCGTCAGCGATACCGGTATGGGCATTCCCCCTGATGTGATAGGCCATATTTACGAGAAAGGGTTTTCCACGAAAGGGAAAGGCCGGGGAACGGGCCTGTTCCTCATCAAGGATCTGGTAGATTCCTATAAGGGAGAAATCCTGGTTAACACGGAAGAGGGTAATGGTACGGTATTTACCATCTCCATAGAAAATCCGAATGCAAAGAGAAGTGAATCCCATGTATAACGTCATCATCGTAGAAGATGAAGTGCAAATTGCTCATTTAAATAAATATTATCTGCACCTGGTATCCAAAGAACTTCAGGTCACGGCCCTATTCGTGGATGGCAAAAAGGCTCTGGATTATCTGAAGCAGTATCCTGTGGATCTGATCCTCCTGGATGTATATATGCCTAATTTTTCCGGGCTGGAACTGCTGCAGGCGATCCGCAGCCTGCATATCCCGGTGGACGTCATCATGTTGACCGCAGCCAAAGAAGCTGAAGAAGTCGCTATGGCATTCCAGCTGGGCATCGTGGATTACCTGGTAAAGCCTTTTGATTTCAGCAGGTTCCGGCAGGCTATCCAGAAGTTCCTGCACAAACAGGCCACGCTGAATTCCACGGAACCCTTAAATCAAAAGACCATAGACACCATGGAGAGGCCCCAGTTGGAAGAAGGAGAACCGCCGCTGAAGAAGGGACTGCAGGTAAAGACCATGGAAAAGGTCATGGCCTTCATCAATACCCTCGACGACTCCCCCTTTACCGTAAAATCCCTGGCGGATGGCATCGGCCTTTCCATAGTAACCACGCAGCGGTATGTGAACTATCTGGTGGACAGCGGCTTCCTGAGTACGACCATTGACTACAACACCGGTGGCCGGCCCAAGATGATTTATCAGAGGACCATGGGCTGAGCACTGGAGTTCGTGCTTACGTGTTTTGAAAAAAAAAGACTGTGAAAAAATGATTGAATTCATCTTTTCACAGTCTTCTTATTTTATTGTTTTTAGAAATCACGTATCCACGTAACCACGGGAACACATATTTTTTTTCAGATTCTTGCTACGCCGCTCTTTCTGGCTGCTTCAGCTACTGCGGTGGCAACGGCCTTGCCCACTCTGGGATCGAAAGCTTGCGGAATGATGTTTTCTTCATTCAGTTCGTTTTCAGGAATCAGGCCAGCCAGAGCCTTGGCAGCTGCCAGCTTCATGTCTTCGTTGATATCGCTTGCGCGAACATCGAAAGCACCACGGAAAATGCCAGGGAAAGCCAGTACGTTGTTGATCTGGTTCGGATAGTCGCTGCGGCCCGTGGAGACGATCCGTGCGCCGGCTGCTTTTGCTTCGTCCGGGAAGATTTCCGGAGTGGGGTTGGCGCAGGCAAACAGGATGGCATCCTTAGCCATGGTGCGAACCATATCCTGGGTTACGGTACCGGGAGCGGATACACCGATGAATACATCAGCGCCTACCATGACGTCAGCCAGGCTGCCCTGATATTTGTTCGGGTTCGTAATATGGGACATTTCTTCCTTGATCCAGTTCAGACCGGGACGGCCTTCGTAGATAGCACCCTTGCGGTCGCACATGGTGATATCTTTTACGCCGGCAGAAATCAGCAGCTTCGTAATAGCCGTAGCCGCAGCACCTGCACCGCTGACAGCGACTTTGATGTCGGTCATCTTCTTGCCTACCACCTTCAGGGCGTTTTCCAGGCCGGCCAGGGTGATGATGGCCGTACCATGCTGGTCATCGTGGAAGATAGGGATATCGCAGCGTTCCTTCAGTTTCCGTTCGATTTCGAAGCAACGGGGAGCAGCGATGTCTTCCAGGTTGATGCCGCCGAAGGAACCGCTGATATTAGCAACAGTGTTCACGAATTCATCCACATCTTTCGTCTTGACGCACAGAGGGAAAGCATCTACGCCGCCGAAAGCTTTGAACAGTACGCATTTGCCTTCCATTACAGGCATACCGGCTTCAGGACCGATGTCCCCCAGACCCAGCACAGCGCTGCCATCGGTAATGACGGCACACAGATTCCAGCGGCGGGTCAGTTCATAGCTCTTGTTGATGTCTTTCTGAATAGCCAGGCAGGGTGCTGCAACACCGGGCGTATAAGCGATGGACAGGTCCTCAGCCGTCTTTACCGGGGCCTTAGCCACAACTTCAATCTTGCCTTTCCATTCTGCATGTTTTTCCAATGCAATCTTTGCATAATCCATAATTTAAAGCTCCCTCCTGTAAATAACAATTAGGTAAACAGTCTTTCAGGATCATTGGATCCTTTCCATACTTATTTTAATCATACCATAAATCTAATTCAATCGTCCATATGATATAGGGATTCGTAATTAGAAGTTAGGGGGTAGTGAGATCAGAAATTTATACGATTTACTACAGTTTATAGTGAAAGGAGCTGTGAAAAATGAGTAAGTCATTTTTCACAGCTCTTTCTTTTTGCTATGTTAGTTCGACATTTCTGGACAAATATCGGGAAAAGGGTATACTTCCCCCTTTCCCCCAGAATATGTGTTTTGAAAATTCTATGCAGCTTTCTGCT
>OMUE01000204.1 GCA_900314165.1 uncultured Acidaminococcus sp. | reverse complement strand
GAGTAAAAAAAGTCAAAGAATCTTAAAAAAGTGCTTGACTTTACATAGTTAGTCTGCGGGGATGACAGGGCACTGCCCAGCGGGCTGTCGCCCCCGTAGGGGGAGCGGGCCATCGAAGATGGCGAGGGGGCAGTGCAGCGCACGCCTCTTCGCTCTTGGCTCTTTGCTCTTCGCTAAGCCAGGTCAATCTTTCTCCCGCACACCCTAACCCCTGACAACAGGTTCTATCATCTAACATCTATCTTCTCACCAAAGTCTACTATAACCCTATTCCCCATGGCCTTCACAAACTTCAGCACGTCGTCATAGTGCAGGCCGATGGTCCGGCTGGTAATGTTAGCGGGCATACGGAGCTGGCTGCCGGCCAGGTCGGCGTCTATATACACCTGGACCTGATGCTCCACATCGTTGATGAGCCCCATGGGCCCCACGGCCCCCTGGACCAGATTCAGCTTGGCCTGCAGCAGCTCCGGCCCTGCAAAATGCAGCCGGGTGGTGCCCATGACCCTGGCAATCCGCTTCAGATCCGCCTTCTTTTCCGAGGGCAGGCAGGCCAGCACGCAGTCCTGTTCGTGGACACTGGTCAGGAACAGGCTCTTGCAGCCTTCCCCCTTGAGCGGCATATCCACGATTTCCGCCTCTGCCACCGTGTACACCGGTTCGTGGTCCACGGTCTTATAGGGGATGTTCAATTGTTGTAATACAGCTAACAAATCCATCAAATTTACTCCTTTTAGTTTTCAATTGTTTGCATTTGATTTCAACTTTATGTATAATGAAATCATAAAAGCGAGGTGACTCTTATGGCAAACACATTAGTTCAATTTAGAACAGATGAAAACGAGCGGGTTGAAGCAGTCCGCATCTGCAGTCAGCTTGGTTTAGACCTGCCCTCCTATCTAAGGATCTGCATTGCCCGGCTTGTTAAGGAAAAAGGAATCCCTTTCAGTATGAAACTGGAGGATTCTGATTCCAATAAAGGCATGCAGGCCTTAAAGCTGGCCAGTAAAATTGCAGAAGAACACGGAATTTCCAATATGAGCCTGGAAGAAATCAATAATGAAATCAACGAAGCAAGAAAATGAGGAATTGATATGAACTACTACGTCGTTATAGATACGAATGTCTTAGTATCCGCAGCTTTAAAATGGAACTCTATTCCCGGAAACATTATAGAATTTGCTTTTAACGATATTATTACTCCATATTAAGTCAAGAAATCTTACAAGAATATAGAACTGCTTTATTACGCCCCAAGTTTCATTTGACTAAGGAAACTGTAGACACAATCATGGCTGAAATAGAACTGCATGGTATGCGCATAGATGCAACTCCTCTACAAATCCAGTTGCCTGATATGAAAGATTTAGTCTTTTATGAAGTAACCATGGAAAAGAGAAAAACAGATGAAGCCTATCTTGTAACGGGGAATCTAAAACATTTCCCTAAAGAACCGTTTATCGTAAGCCCTCGAGAAATGCTTGAAATCATAATGAATAAATGAGTATGTGCTACGATGCCTTGCGGGGGATGACAGCTACCAGCGGCGCCCTCTTCCCTCTTCTCTCTTCGCTTTCACTGAGATATAATAAAGATCGAAAGGAGCTGACAGAAATGGATTCTATTTTAAAAGATGTTGCTGAAAGCGAAGACAAATTTGTCAGCGATCTGCAATTATGGCGAGAGTACGAAGCTAAAGAGAAAGCCATAAAAGATGAACAATCCCATCTACTGACTGCCAGACTGGATGGAATTGCAAAAGGAAAGGCAGAAGAAAGACTATCTGTAGTGAAAAAGGGATTGGCAAGAGGTCTGGACGTGGAAACGATTGCAGATATTGCTTCTATGCCTGTCAGCGAGGTTTTAAAGATCCAAAAAAGTATGCTGCTGACCAGCAAATAAAGAATTTGATAAAAAGTATCAGAGAAGCCGCCGTGCATTTTGCGCGGCTTTTCTCTTACGAGACCGGCCGTGACCGCTAACTCTGGGAAAAAGGGTGGCTCAAGTTCACTGGAACAGTAGCTCACTTTGGACCGGAAGGGTGGCTCAATCCAGCCAGACTAGTATAGAAAACCATAATTAACTTTTAATTATAACTCAAAACGTACACCAAATTCCGATACGACTCCGTAGGGGCTTATCGTAAGATAAGCCCACTAAAGCTGCTCATTAGAGGATTCCTTGGTGGGCGCATCTCACGATGCGCCCCTACGGGTTCTAATTTAAGTGTAGGTGTTCAATATTAAAGTTATTTGTGGTTTGTCGTACTAGTGGCTCAAAATGGACCGGATTACTCAGGCTACTATTCCTACGCAAATCCGCATTGATGCGGATATTAAAGAACAGGCAGCATCTTTATTTCATGACTTAGGCATGGACATGTCCAGTGCCGTAAACATTTTTCTTCGTCAATGCATCCTTCACGATGGCCTGCCTTTCCCTGTAGAAAAGCCCTAATTTACTGCAAAAACAATCGCTGCTATGGAAGAAGCTAAAAGAATAGCCGAAGACTCCACTGTAAAGAGCTATTCTACCATGGAAGAACTGAAAAAAGCATTGGAAGAGGATTAGTGGCTTCCTGATGTCAAGGCCGGGTTCAATTTGACCCATTTGGCCGGTTAAAAGTGACCCAATAAA
>OMUE01000205.1 GCA_900314165.1 uncultured Acidaminococcus sp. | reverse complement strand
TATACCATATTTATCTCACAAAGTTAAAGTAAAGTTAATAAAGTCGTTTACTATAATAGAAACTGCCGGCAAGAAAATTTCTAACCCCCGACATCAGGTTCTATCATCTTTACCGAGTAACTGCCCCTCTTCGCTCTTATCTATTCGCTCTTCGCTATCCTTCTATGTTACAATATACTTATAATCCAAAGTAAGGACGGTGAATACGTATGCCTGCAAAACTTGGAATAGAGCTTTCTCAGAAACAACAATTGAATCAGCATTTGGTGCAGCAGATGAAGGTTTTGCAGTTAAATAGCTTAGAGCTGGAACAATATATTACTCAGGAAATTGAAGCAAATCCTGTGTTAGAATTTCCTAAAAAAGACCTTCAAGAGCCTTCCTGGCAGGAAACGGAAGCCAGGCGCTGCAGTGCCCCTTTACGCAGCAGCGACGATGAAAAGCCGCCGGATCCTGTGGAAAATGCGCAGAAACAACAGCATACACTTCAGGATGTATTATTGGAACAGTTGGGCTGCAAATCCCTGCCGAAGCAAAAGATGGCTATTGCCGGCTATATTATAGGAAATCTGGATGGCCGGGGCTATTGGACGGAAGACCCTGAAAGTACGGCGAAAGCCTTTGGTGTGGAGGTCAAGGACGTATTAGAAGCCTTAGCCCAGGTCCAGCAGCTAGAGCCTGCCGGCGTAGGTGCCAAGGATTTGAAAGAATGCCTGCTGCTTCAATTGGACAGAGAGCTGGATGAAAAAAATTCCTTAGTCCGTAAAATTGTGGTAGGCGCATTAGATAAACTGGCGAAGAATCAGGTGCCTGCCTTGGCCGCAAAATTCCATACGACTCAGAAAGCCATCCTGGAAGCCAGAGAACGAATCCGTTTGCTGGATCCAAAACCAGGATCCGGCTATGCTCAACAAGGACCGGTGCTGTATCAGCAGGAAGATGCATTCGTGGAAGATACAGGAACGGAATTAAAGCTGACGGTGTACGACCGTTGGGGTGGCAAGTTTGTCCTAAATCAGGAATATGTGGACATGGCTCATTCTACAAAGAACGACCAGGTCAAAGCCTATCTGAAAGAACAGTTGGGCAAAGCCCATAAGCTGCAACAATTACTGGCTCAGCGGCAGCAGACCATGCTGGCTGTATTCCAGGCTCTTTTGACCCATCAACAGGACTTTTTCCGGTTAGGACCGGGGCATAAACAGCCCCTAAAGCTGGCAGATCTGGCCGAAGAGACAGGGTTTGCCCTATCCACCATCAGCCGTGCCCTGCAGCACAAATATATTGCCTGTAAGTGGGGTATCTACGCTGCGGATTCCTTCCTTATGGGTACCAGCGTCCCTACGGCAGCGGCTGATATTCCGTCGGAAGGCTGCGTTACAGAGGAAAAATTGGGGCAGCTGATCCAACAGGTCATAGACAAAGAGGACAAAACCCATCCTCTCAGCGACCAGGCTATCTGCAATGTCCTGGCGGAACAAGGTGTAAAAACAGCCCGCCGCACGGTCAATAAATATCGTGTAAAACTGGGCATCCCGGACAAGGCTCAGCGGAAGCAGTGGGGGCTGGGGTAGCTTGGGCAAGATGATAGAAGTTAGATGATAGACGTCCGCTGGACGTGCCTGGATATAGAAATTAATAATTATCGTTTGTTGTATCTAAATCACATAAAATAGAAGACCCAGGAAAGTGTGTTTGCACATTTCTGGGTCTTTTAGTGTTAAACCTGCGACAAGAAAGATTCTAACCCCTGACAACAGGTTCTATCATCTATCATCTATCTTCTATTTCCCGGCTACTTCCTCCAACGCCGTAGCTAATTGGTCCGGGCAGGACGTAGGTCTGCCGTTGCAGGAGATGCCCTTCAGTCTCTTGATGACTTCTTCCACAGGCATACCTTCTACCAGATGGCCGATGCCCTGCAGGTTGCCATTGCAGCCGGCTACGAATTTCACGTTCGTTACTTTGCCATCTTTCACATCAAAAGTAATTTCTCTGGAACAAGTTCCCTGAGTTTTGTACGTATACATTGTCTTACTCCCCTTTTTATATGTATTTTTTTAAATTACAATTCATTATACACCATTTGTCAAGACCTGGTTAGATAAATCACACTTAACTTTCATATTAAACGCCTACACTACATTTTGCAACCGTAGGGGCGCATCGTGAGATGCGCCCACCAAGGATTCTTTTATAAATAGCTTTAGTGGGCTTATCTTCCGATAAGCCCCTACGAAGTCATATCGGAATTCGGAGTATGTTTTAAATTATAATTGAAAATTAATTACGGTTTTCTATATTAGCCACATACGTCAGATCCAGGTCTTCGCCGTTGGCAAAATAGTCTTCCAGCAGCTTCATGAAATACTGGGTGTATTTTGGATAGTAGCGGTTTTCGTAATACACCAGGTACAAATTGTGCTCTATGGGCTCGTCCTTGTACAACAGGGGGAAGATATTCACGTCCGGGGCCAGCTGGCTGCGAGTGGTGCTGAGAGGCATGGTGGTCGTAAAGGTAGCAGCCAGAGCTTTGGAGGCAATGGGCTCCACCATACGCATCAGGTCCGTCTGGAGGTAAATATTCGGAGTACAGTCCACTTCTTCATAGCAGTTAGCAATGATGGTACCCAGGCGGTTCGGCGGCGTCAGCATGACGATGGGCAGCTTGGCAAAGTCTTCGATGTGGGCGCCCATGCGGGATTGCTGTTTGATCTGCTCCGCTTTGTCCCCGTAATACTTTTTCAGGAGTTTATCCGATACGCACATGTAGATCTTATTCGTCAGCAGCAGCTGGGAAGTGAGTCCCGGTTGAGCCACGTTGCTGGCCGTGATAATGACGTCCAGTTCCCCACGGACCAGGGACGTGACCAGGTCGGAAGTCGTATCATCTACCAGTTGCAGGGAAACGTTGGGATAGCGTTCAGAAAACGTAGGCAGGATGGCCGGCAGGGAGTCATTGTACCGGACAAAGCTGGCACCAAAGCGGATGACGCCACGGCTTTCATCGATGATGTCTGCCAGTACATCTTTGAATTCGGATTCCTGGTTTAAGACCCTGTTGGCGAAATCCAGCAGGGACAGGCCGGCCGTCGTCAGGGACAATCGGGGCTTGCGGTAGAACAAACTGGTGCCGCACCATTTTTCCAGCCGGGCAATGTGGTTGCTGAGGGTCTGCTGGGACAGGAACAGCCGCTTGGCCGTCTTTGTCATATTCAGATCCCGGGTCAGTTCTTTGAAATAGTATAAGCTTTCCAGTTCCATAGGGGCCTCCTGAGAAAAAGCGAAGAGCGAAGAGGATGCTCCGCATGGCCCCACCACCGTGCCTTCAGCACGGTTCCCCTCCCCTGCGGGGATGACAGGGCGCTGCCCAGCGGGCTGTCGCCCCCGTAGGGGGAGAGGGCCAGCGAAGCTGGCGAGGGGGCAAGCCTGCGGCATTCTTTTTCGCTTTTCACTGTTCATTTTTCACTAAACAAAAAATATTTGTTCCTTCATCAAAAATCAACTGTTTTACTTTGTCACAAATTAAAAGTATCATATAACTAATAAAATTGCAACACCCTTATAAGGAAGGAGGAACAGTATGAACATTGGATTTATCGGCTTCGGAGAAGCGGCTTATCAGATTGCAGCAGGACTATATAGCGAAGGAGTACGGGGAATCTGTGCTCATGATAGCCTCCAGGAGGATGCTGTAACGGGCCGAGTGATCCGCAGCCGGGCAAAGGAAGCCCATGTGACGCTTAAGGCTTCATCTATAGAGATCGCCCAATGGGCGGACGTAATCTTTGCTGCGGTGCCTTTTACCCATACTCTGGAAGTCTGCCAGGAAATCAAAGGCTGCCTGAGAAAGGGAAAACTGTTTGTAGATCTTAGCCCGTCTACAGCAGATTTTAAGGAAGTTGTTTGGAAAACTATTAAAGCTACCAATGTGTACTTCGTCAATGCGGCTCTTACGGGCAGCAAAATGACATGGAAACATCCTATATCGATGACAGCCAGCGGCAATGGGGCCCAACTGTTCAAGGACATCATGACCCCTTATCATATGGATATTACTTTAGCAGGAAAGAAACCCGGTGCCGCTTCTGCCATATATGAGGACCAGGAGTCTGCCCAGTGGGACCAGGTTCCGGCTATAGCACTTAGTGCAGATTAATGTGCCCCTCAACAAATTTTCACATACACACCCAAAAAGCCAGCTGTTCAGTCGCAGCTGGCTTTTTGGGTACTTGGAAAAGAACCCATCGCTAATTCTGATTCTTGGATGCGGACTTACCGCCCTTCGGTTGGCAAGCCCCTACGGGTTAGTGGAAACAGAAAGTTATTTGCGATCTATTATATCAGTTATGCGGAGCCTCCTTTTCACTTTTCTATTAACAAAGAATTTTTGTGTATTCATCAAAAAACAGCTGTTTTACTTTGTTAATAAAATCCGTTATCATACAACTATGAAAAATAAAGCAATTATAAAAGGAAATCGGAAAAAGGGTTTTATGAAAGGGGTATTTCGAAATGACATTTAGAACAGTACTCAACATGATGACGATGATGTCCATGTTCATGCTCTTGGGCTTCTTCGTCCGGGAAAAAGTCAAACCGTTGCAGCACTTATTCCTGCCGTCCTCTCTGATCGGCGGCCTTCTGATGCTGGCCTGCGGCCAACAGGGTATGGGCCTGTTCACCATTCCTAAGCAATTCAATGGCCTGCCCGGCGTGCTCATCGACGTGGTTATGGCTTCCCTGGCCTTCGGCGTAACCTTCAATAAGAAACAACTGCACTCTTATCTGGACTATGTTTGCGTGCCCATGCCCTGCTACGGTATGCAGATGTGCCTGGGCACCCTGATCGGCGCTGCCCTGCGGAACATCTGGCCCGGCCTGCCCATCGGCTGGGGTGTTATGGGCGTGTTCTCCTTCCACGGTGGCCATGGTACCGCTGCTGCTGCTGCCGCTACCTTCGATAAACTGGGTGTGGAAGGCAATATGGCTGTAGGCATGGTGCTGTCCACTGTAGGTCTGATTGTAGCTATGGCTGTAGGTATGGTCATCGTCAACTATGGTATCCGTAAAGGCTGGGGTACTTATGTAAAAGAACCCAGCAAGCAGCCGGATTACTTCTACGGCGGCCCTCTGCCCGATGATCAACGGAAATCCACCGGTACCACTGTGACCACCGGTATCAGCATCAACCACCTGGCTTTCCAATGCGCCTGGCTGCTGGGCTCCGTATTCATCGGCCAAAAGATCTTCTGGGCTCTGACCTTCCTGTCCCCTCATTTCAAAGTTCTGCCCAGCGTACTGCACGGTGTTGTAGGTGGCGCTGTTCTGTGGAAAATCATCGAAGTGCTGCACCTGCAGAAATATGTTGATTTGAAGACCATCAAGATGCTGTCCGGCTTCTTCCTGGAAATCGTAGTCTTCGCCGCTATGGCAACCCTGAACCTGAAGTTCATCTCTACTTATGCTGTAGCTCTGGCTATCTACTCCCTGACTCTGGTTCTGCTGTCCATCCCTCTGGTTCTGTTCTGCGCCCGCCGCTTCTGCAAAGAAGAATGGTTTGAAAAGGCTGTCATGGCCTTCGGTGCTGCTACCGGCAACACCTCCACCGGCCTGGCTCTGGTCCGTGCCGTGGATCCTAACTCCCAATCCCATGCCGGCGACAGCCACGGTGTGTATGCAACCCTCATGGGCTGGAAGGACGTGTTCGTAGGTCTGACTCCTGTATGGCTCATGAGCGGCGTAGGCCTCACGGCCGGTGTCGGTGCCGTCATTATGGTAGTCTTCCTGGTCTGCGGTTTCGCTTTCTTCAATACGAAGAGATCCTTGTTCTCTAAATAACCATTAAAAAACGGGACTGTGAAAAAATCACAGTCCCGTTTTTTCATCTTAAAAGTCCGCCCTTTTCAAGGGCAGTAGATACTTTTGTTTTAATTAATTGTTAGGAGGAAACTAAAATGATCGTATTTGTACCTAATTTTATCCACCCCCTGTGCCTGCAGCGTCTGAAAGAGAACGTGACGGTAGTTGACACTCTGGACGATATTGAACATATCGACGCTATGCTGATTCGCGGCTTTGAAGTGCCGGCAGAACTCATTGAAAAGGCTAAGAACCTGAAGCTGGTAGCCCGCCACGGTGTAGGCTACAACAATGTGGACACGAAAGCGGCTGCAGCCCATGGAGTAGCTGTAACGAATACCCCTGCAGCTAACTCTGACTCTGTGGCAGAACTGGCTGTAGGCCTGACCCTTGCCGCTGCCCGGAATATTGTAGTTTCTGATAAAGGCTGCCGGACCGGTGCCTTCAAGAAAACCTCTCCTGCGGAAATGAAGGGCCATCAGATCCACGGTAAAGTCTTAGGTCAGATTGCCATCGGCCATATCGGCAGCCGGGTAGGCAAGATTATGAAGAATGCCTTCGATATGAAGGTCATCGCTTACGATCCCTATGTGCCTGCAGAACGGTTTGAAGAACTGGGATTTGAACGGACGGATTCCCTGGAATACCTCATTAAGAATTCCGATGTGGTGAATATCAGCGCCCTGAAAAACGCAGAAACCACGGATATGATCCATGGGGACATGTTCAATTGGTTCAAGCCCGGTGCCGTGCTGGTCAACGCTGCCCGGGGCGGCATCGTCAACGAAACGGATCTGTACAACGCCCTGAAGGATGGCCGCCTGGCTGCTGCTGCCTGCGACTCCTTCGTTGTAGAACCTCCTGATAAGAATAACCCCCTGTTTACCCTGGATAACTTTACCGCAACCCCTCATAACGGCGCTAACACGGATGAAGCTCTCATCAACATGGGCATGATGGCTGTGGACGAAGTACTGCGCTTGAAGAATGGGGAACCGTTTAAGAATAAGGTGAATTAATGGTCCAATAAAGTCTAATAAATTATTATAAAAATCTCCAGGCTCAGTTGAGTCTGGAGATTTTTGTTAGAAAAGGACTATTCTGGTGAGGGTGCTGCTGAAAATTTCGTGGCCTTGTCCACTTAATTTTCAATATATATTATGAAATGGAGATAATTTGATTCATAGATTCATTTACAATCAATTGCCGGCTAGTATGACAAACCACAAATAACTTTCATATTGC
>OMUE01000206.1 GCA_900314165.1 uncultured Acidaminococcus sp. | reverse complement strand
TCAGCAGCAGGTTGCAGGCCGTGCTTACGTCAGCAGCCCACAGGGCAGCCAGGATAATGCCGGCCAGCCAGGGATTCAGGGACATGATGATTTTCGGCAGAGCTGCGGTAGCAGAAATATTCGGATAGATTTCGGCAGCGATGACGCCCATGTAACCACACAGGAAGCCAACAGGAAGCATAACGATACCGCCGATGATGAAGCCCTTGCGAGCGGTTTGTACGTCTTTCGCACCCAGAGAAATTTGGATGATGGATTGTAAGGACAGGTTTACAGTAATCAGCACTACGATCCAGGTCACAACGGTCATAGGACCCACACCGGCCACGAAATCCAGGCCGTTTTTCATGGGGAGATTCAGGGCAATGTTTTCCATGCCACCGCCCATGCGGATAGCGAACAGGACGGCGATGATGATGCCTGCATAGGTCAGGGCGTCATTCATCAGGTTGGAGATACTGGCGGACCACATACCACCGATGAGGGTGATACCAATGAATACGATAGCGCTGAACAGCATACCGGACACGGGAGTGAAGACTTCAGGAAGGAGTGCAGAAAGAATCATGCCGGCTGCAACGTACTGCATGCTCATGATGACCAGCTGGACAAGGATCTGGCACACAATACCCATGCCCATGGATTTACGGTCATAGTACCGTTCCAGCATTTCAGGAATCGTAGTAATGTTGATGCTGCGGTATTTCTTGGCTACGGTGAGGCCCATAACGATGGCACCGATGCCCCAGGCTGTTGTGTACCAGCCTGCAGAAATGCCGGCGGTGAAAGCTTTTTCAGCTACACCGATGGTGGATGCGCCACCCACGGCCAGACCCACAATGGTGACCATGATCAGCGGTGTGGTCATCTTACGGCCGGCCAGGATGTAGTTTTCAGATTTACCGGCAGCACGATGCTTCGTGTACCAACTGATGACGAAAATGATGGCGATGTACGCACAAACGACTAACATTGGGATGTTCATAAGCTTACCTCCTAAAATAAGACCTGTAAAAAATAGATATATGATAAACGGAAACCAGAATTTCCTGTTTAACCAAATAAAAAAGCCGTCCCTGGTCAGGGACGACATTCCGCGGTACCACCCTTATTATCTGATTAAAAAATTAAGGGTGGCACCCAAGGGACGGAAGTCTCCGCGGTACCACCCTAATAATCTCGAATCAGATCAACTCACGGCCCTGTAACGGAGGCTAATCCGGCGCGGCCTACTTTTGTGTTCAGCCTTGCAGTTCAGGAAAGAACTTCGCTCATCTTCGCTCTGCGGTTTTCACCACCCACCGCTTCTCTGTGCAGCAGCCAACAAGTTACTTTTTTCCATCAATACTGTTCTCAAGTATTTTGTTGTGTCTTATGATAGTCCAAAATCACAAATTCGTCAAGTACTTTTTGTGAAAATGTAAATTTTTGGTGTTAGTGATTAGGGATTATCAGCCAGGTGTCCTCCTGACATCAGATATAAAAGTGCGTCCGCACACCCCCACCAACGTTGCAAGCAACGGTCCCCGGCCCCCAACGGGGGCCGGATTCGCCCTGCGGGCTCTGACATCTGACGTCTGACTTCTGACGTCCAGTGCGGAGCACCCTCTTCGCTCTTATCTCTTCGCTATCCACAAGCATCAAATTGTATGATCCGCGTCCGTGACCTCCTGCAAGGTCCGTTCCAAATGCTCTTCCAGCTTCTTCTGGAGTTCCTTCAGAGAATAGCTGTCAAAGTCCATGGTAGCGTGGAACACGCTGTTGATCTTCAGTTCCCCGAAGAACTGGTCCCGCAGGCGGTTGTACATGATGATGAGCTGGTCTTTCCGGGCAAAATCCGTATAATCGATCATAATGATGGAGCCATTCAGATGCTCTATGGATTTAGCCGGCGTCAGGTACAGGGTAAAAGGTCCGATCTGTTTCGGCAGGTTGTTGCCATACGCCCAGGTCGTAATGCCCTTTTCCGCCACCATTTCTCCCAGGTTCACGCTTTCCGGGTGCTCCATTTCCTGCAGGATGGATTCCAGGTAGCCACTCACCTTTTCTTCAAACTGGGCCCTGTCCTTGTAGATGAACCGGGGATCCCGATACGAATTCATGCCCATGGTCCGGACCACGATGTAGTCCCAGGTTTCCGTGGTGTAAATAATATCCAGCCGGGCCCGCAGGTCCTCTGCCTCATACCGGCAGATGGTGAGAATCTGGCCATCGATGGTATCCGGCAGAGATTTTCTGAAGGCGCCAATGGTTTCCGGCAGTTTCTTGATAAAATCCCACTCCCGGGTTTCCACCTGGATATCCCCAATCGGTTTATATCCCATGGCTTATTTCCCAGCCTTTTGGGCGTCCTGTTCCAGCAGCTTTTGGAGGCGGCCGCAGCTCATCTTGCCTTCGCAGCAGATGCGCATGGTCTCACAGGTAGGACCCGCCTTTTCAAACAGGATGGGCGCTACCTCCTTCACCTGGGCCAGCATCAGGTTGGCCAGCTGGCGGATTTCCCACTGAGCCCGGCTGCAGCAGCGCAGTTCGAAGAAATGTAGCAGGCTCCGGGCATTCATGGTCACCACGATCTTCGTTTCCGTGGCGTTGGGCAGGATATAACGGGCATCTTCCGCAGGAATGCCTTTTTCCGTCCATTCATTGTACAGGCCCTGGATCTTCTGGCACAGCTCTTCAAACTGGGCCTTGCATTCGGGATCCTTAGCGATAGTAGGAGGCATGATCTTTTCGAAATCATGTTCCTTCACGTAGCGCTGGGACTGCTGGGAATAGGAGGCGATGCGATGGCGCACCAGCTGGTGGGTCAGCACCCGGGATACGCCTTCGATGGCAAACGTAAAGCTCACGTGTTCGAACGTGGACGTATGACCGCTCTGGCGCAGCCGGCGGATCAGACCTGCTACCTGCTTGTCCGTCATGGTCTGTTCTAATTCTGCTGCTCCGATGGGAGAATAGCATAAATGGGCACTGGCGGCTACCGTCCGGTCAGGTTCCGGTGTATAGCGCAGCAGCTTTACATGGATCATTTCTTCATTCCCCTTTCTGCCAACATGGCAGCCTGAATCATAAGGAAGGAGCGGTCCATGATTTCCTGGAGCCGCTCTTCCCTTTTTTCCAGATAAAGATACCCTAACAGGGCTTCAAAGGCCGTGCCCATCCGGTAC
>OMUE01000207.1 GCA_900314165.1 uncultured Acidaminococcus sp. | reverse complement strand
CGATCAGGCGATCCCGCAGGGATTCCAGCACCGTGCTCTTGTTCTTGCCGGAGGTAATGGCTTCTACATACACGCCATCCACTTCGTTCTTGCGAATCCTGATTTCTTTGACGGTGCCATCCAGGATGACAGCTTCAATCTTATCTGCCGTAAACGTGTCGCCGGCTTTAGCAAGGACTTCGCCATTGGCGTTGACGATATCTTCTTCCACTTCCTTATCCAGGAAATGGTGGGTCATATGTTCGCGGAATGCATCCTGGACCTTGTCTTCGCTGACGTTGATCTTCAGGGTTTCCGTTTCTTCGCCGCTTTCCTCGTCATCAGCGTACAGGCTGATTTCCAGGATCTTAGCAGCCATGAGGCGGTCAAAGACTTCGTCCGTCACCATGGTATCGGCTTCGGCCAGGATGGAACCATCTTCCGGGTTCATGACGCTGGAAGCCAGGGTTCTGCCTACTGCATAATCTCTCAGCTTGTGCTGACTGCTGCCCAGGACGGCCTTGCAGAAACGAGCCCGTTCCCGAACCAGATCCATGCCCACTACATCGCAGTCGTCTTCCCGGACGATAACGTCCTGGGCCACGTCTACCAGACGACGGGTCAGGTAACCAGAGTCTGCCGTACGCAGTGCCGTATCAGCCAAACCTTTCCGGGCGCCGTGGGAAGATACGAAGTATTCCAGAATGGTCAGGCCTTCACGGAAGTTGGATTTTACAGGACGGTCGATGATCCTGCCGGAAGGATCAGCCATCAGGCCGCGCATGCCGGCCAGCTGACGGATCTGCTGGGTATTACCACGGGCACCGGACGTAGCCATCATGTTTACAGGGTTGAAGGGATCCATGGTGTGCTTCATGAGGGCATCCGCCACGTCGTCCGTAGCTTTCGTCCACACAGCGCAGACCTTACGATACCGTTCGTCTTCGCTCATGAGGCCGCGATCGAACAGGCGCTGTACCTTGTCGACCTGTTTTTCGGCGTCATCCAGAATGGCTTGTTTTTCTTTAGGAATCTTGATATCGGAAGCGGCAATGGACAGGCCGGATTTGCAGGCGTTGTCGTAGCCCAGCTTCTTGACGATATCCAGCACGCGGGCAGTACCGAAGTTGCCATACAGCTTGTGAGCCTTAGCAACCAGACGGCCCAGTTCTTTCTTATCGATCAGCTTGCCCAGGGTCCAGGTACCATCTTCCAGTTTGGAGTAGTACCGCATTTCCAGAGGCAGTTCGCTATTGTAGATGATGTTGCCCATGGAGGTGCTGACCAGGCTTTCGCCCTTGTCGGAGGGTTCCGGATAGATTTCGGAATTCGGCACCCGGACGTAAATCTTGGCCTGCAGGTCGATGACATGGTTGAAGTAAGCCAGGCGGACTTCGTCAAAGCTGATGAAGCGGCGGCCTTCCCCTTTGGCACCGGGCTTGTAGATGGTCAGGTAATAAGCACCCAGAACCATATCCTGGGTAGGAACGGTAATAGGTTTGCCGTCTTTAGGAGCCAGGATGTTGTTGACACTCATCATGAGCACCCGGGCTTCGGCCTGGGCTTCGGCGGACAGCGGCAGATGGATAGCCATCTGGTCACCATCGAAGTCGGCGTTGTACGGGGTACATACCAGAGGATGCAGCTTGATGGCACGGCCTTCGGACAGGATGGGTTCGAAAGCCTGGATGCCCAGTCTGTGCAGAGTCGGAGCACGGTTCAGCAGCACAGGGTGTTCGGAAATAACATCTTCCAGCACATCCCATACGGCATCCGTAGCCCGGTCCACCATTCTCTTGGCACTTTTGATATTATTGGCGGAGCCGTTTTCTACCAGACGTTTCATGACGAAAGGTTTGAACAGTTCCAAAGCCATTTCTTTAGGCAGGCCGCATTGATGCATCTTCATTTCAGGGCCTACCACGATTACGGAACGACCGGAGTAGTCTACACGTTTACCCAGCAGGTTCTGACGGAACCGGCCCTGTTTGCCTTTCAGCATATCGGACAGGGACTTCAGGGGACGGGTGCCAGGGCCTGTTACGGCACGGCCCCGACGGCCGTTATCGATCAGGGCATCTACAGCTTCCTGCAGCATGCGTTTTTCGTTCCGGACAATGATGTCAGGAGCCTGCAGTTCCTGCAGCCGTTTCAGACGGTTGTTCCGGTTGATGACCCGGCGATACAGGTCGTTCAGGTCGGAGGTTGCAAAGCGGCCGCCGTCCAGCTGGACCATAGGACGCAAGTCGGGAGGGATGACGGGAATGACATCCATAATCATCCATTCCGGTTTGTTGCCGCTCTTCAGGAAGGCTTCGCATACATCCAGGCGGCGGACGATGTTCCGTCTCTTCTGGAGACTGGTTTCCGTCTTCAGGGCAGCCCGCAGTTCCTTGGTCAGTTCTTCTACGTCGATTTCATGGAGCAGTTCCTTAATAGCTTCTGCGCCCATGCCTACCCGGAACGTAGGACCGTATTCATCCAGTTTTTCCTGATATTCTGCTTCCGTCAGCAGTTGTTTCTTCGTCAGGTTCGTATCGCCCGGATCCAGGACAATGTAGCTGGCAAAGTACAGAACTTTTTCCAGAGCTCTTTGGCCAATATCCAGGATGGCACCCATACGGCAGGGGATGCCTTTGAAGTACCAGATGTGGGATACAGGAGCAGCCAGCTCGATAGAGCCCATGCGGTCACGACGGACTTTGGAGCGGGTAACTTCTACGCCGCATTTATCGCACACAACACCCTTATACCGGATGCGTTTGTATTTCCCGCAATGGCATTCCCAGTCCTTCGTCGGTCCGAAAATCCGTTCGCAGAACAGGCCGTCTTTTTCCGGTTTCAGGGTTCTATAGTTGATGGTTTCCGGTTTGGTAACTTCCCCGTGGGACCAGG
>OMUE01000209.1 GCA_900314165.1 uncultured Acidaminococcus sp. | reverse complement strand
TTTATCAGGAAACGTATCAAGATAGGCAAAATAAACTCTGTGCAAGAAATTTGAGAAAGCATATGACGAAAGAAGAACGTCATTTATGGTTTGATTTTTTACAGCAGTACCCAGTAAGAATACTCCGACAGAAAACGATTGAGGGCTATATCGTAGACTTCTATTGTGCTAAGGCAAAATTGATTATTGAGGTAGATGGCAGTCAACATTGTGAAGAGGATAGTAAAGTTTATGATGAAATAAGGACGGGGAAACTGGAAAATTTAGGCTTAAAAGTTATTAGAATATCTAATTTTGATGTATGGTTAAGATTTGAAAGTGTGAAAGAAGAGATTCATAAAAATATTCAGGAGAGAATAAAAAATAGAGATCCTTGAAATTTTTTATAGTAAATAACGATACTGAAACCACAAGCATAACTAAGTTAGAACCCACCACCATCCTTGGGAGAGAACCCACCACCATCCTTACGGATGGTCCCCCGCCCTTGAAAAGGGCGGACAGAAAGGATGCTGAGAGCTCTAATTATAGCTGCCCTTGAAAAGAGCGGCCTGAGAGGAGTCGAGAGCTTTGATGATGCTTGGCTGGTTCGCAATCTATGAATAACGGATATTAGCCAAAAGACAATAATTCATTACAGTTAGGAGCACAATACGCACTATGGAACCTAGAAGAAAATTCGGCAACTGGGGAGAAGACGCGGCAGCAGAGTACCTGCAGGAAAAGGGCTATACCATCGTGGAGCGGAACTTTACCTGTACGTACGGAGAAATCGACATCATTGCCCGAAACCGTGAGGGGCTTGTCTTCGTAGAGGTGAAAAGCCGCCGCAGCCTGAAATTCGGCCGGCCCTCCATGGCCGTCACGAAAACAAAGCAGGCCAAGATCCGCAAATCTGCCTTCTGCTACCTGCGCTCCCGCAAAACTTACTACCGCCACATCCGCTTTGATGTGGTAGAAGTCGTCAGCCTCTATGGCACCACCCAGGTGAACCACTTAGAAGGGTGTTTTTAAAATAAATATACGATAACCAATAATGATCTTTCTGATTGCAGTGCACCGTAGGGGCGCCCCAGAGCGTAGCGGCGGCGCGCCCGTAAATAACCAACAATCTAAACTTTATCACCAACAATATTACGACAAGGAGATGGACTACATGTATGCACGAACCTGGGGAGAAACCACCTGTGGCATAAACGGGGCCATGGTCACGGTGGAGGTGGATGTGACCAATGGCCTGCCGGCATTCGAAATGGTTGGCCTGCCGGACACCGCCGTAAAGGAAGCCCGGGAACGGGTGAAGGCTGCTGTGAAAAACTGCGGCTTTCACTTTCCTGATACCCATATTACCGTGAACCTGGCTCCGGCTGATTTGAAAAAAGATGGCTCAGGGTTGGATCTGCCCATTGCCCTGGGCATTTTATGTGCGAAAAATTACCTGAAGATAGAGCAGCAGGCCGTATTTGCCGGAGAACTGGCCTTGGACGGCACGTTGCGGGCCATTAACGGCATCCTGCCCATGATCCTGAAAGCCCGGGAAGAAGGCTGCGAAGCCATCTATATCCCTGAAGGCAATGCGGCAGAAGGCCGGCTGGTAGATGGCATCCAAGTCTATACGGCAGAAAATCTGGGCCAGATTATCGACCATTTCCAGGATAAGGAAAAACTGACACCCTTGGAGAAACAAGGGCTTATCGCTCCGGAACAGCGGGAAGCTTCCGTGGATTTTGCAGACGTCCAAGGCCAGGTGGTGGCCAAACGGGCTTTGGAAATCGCCGCTGCCGGCGGCCACAACGTACTCATGGTGGGAGCCCCGGGCTCTGGCAAAACCATGCTGGCCCGCCGCCTGCCTACAATCCTGCCGCCTATGACGGAAGAAGAAGCCCTGGAGGTCACGAAGATCTACAGCATTTCCGGCCTGCTGAAGCGCAATCACGGCATCATGCAGGAACGGCCCTTCCGCAGTCCCCACCATACGGTGTCCCAGACAGCCCTGATAGGCGGCGGCAGCATTCCCCGACCGGGGGAGGTGACGCTAAGCCATCATGGGGTTTTATTTTTGGACGAATTACCGGAATTTTCCCGCAGTTCCCTGGAAGTGCTGCGGCAGCCTCTGGAAGACGGTGTGGTGACCATCAGCCGGGTCCAGGCCTCCCTGACCTATCCGGCCCGGTTCATCCTGGTAGCGGCCCAGAACCCCTGTCCTTGCGGTTTTTGGGGTGAAGAGGATGGTATCCATCAATGTACCTGCAGGCCGGGAGATATTGCCCGGTATCGGAAGAAGATTTCCGGGCCCTTGCTGGACCGGATCGATATCCAGATCCATGTGCCCCGGCTCCAATATCAGGAAATGCAGAGCCGGCAGAAAATGGAGAGCTCGGCAGCCATCCGGACCCGGGTTGTAGCGGCCCGACAGCGGCAAAGGGCCAGGCTGAAAGGAACCCACTTGTTCTGCAACGCCAATATGGGGCGGCGGGAGGTCAAAGCCTTCTGCCCTCTGACACCGGAAGCAGAAGCTCTTTTGGAACAATATTTTACGAAGCTGGGCCTCAGTGCCCGCAGCCACGACCGGATCATCAAGGTGGCACGGACTATAGCAGATTTAGCGGAAAGCCGGGAAATTACGGCTCTGCATCTGGGTGAAGCGATTTCCCTGCGCACAAGCATTCAGGGCTAAGGAGGGTACTATGGAATATTCTATCTCGTTATTACGTATACTTTATGGCCTGCTGGGCTTGTGTGTAGGCAGCTTTCTGTGCCTGTGCGCTTACAGGCTGCCCCGGGACATGTCCATCCTCTGGCCCGGTTCCCACTGCGACCATTGCGGCCATGCTTTGGGCCCTTTGGATCTGGTGCCCCTTCTCAGCTATGCGCTCCACAAAGGCTGCTGCCGGTATTGTGGAGAAAAAGTCCCTCCACGGTATTTCTGGCGGGAGCTGGAAACATGCCTGCTGTTCCTGGCTTTGGGCTGGAACCAGCTGCCGGGATTAGGTCTTCTGGCCCGCTTCCTGCTGATTTCCAGCCTGCTTCTGACCAGCTGGCTGGATGCGGAAGAACATATGATTTATGATGTAGTTCTGGGGATTTTCGGCATAGCTATCGTGCTGCAGCATTTTGTCTTAAGGACGAATCCTCTTATTCCGGCAGCCGGAGCTCTGGCGGTAGGCTGCTTTATGGGGTTTATCTATAAATTCCATAAAAACGGCATGGGGCTGGGAGACATTGCCTTCGGAGCTCTCCTGGGCCTGTGGCTGGGTCCTGTCCGGGGCCTGGGCTGCATCTTCCTGGCCGCCCTGCTGGCACTTTTGTATGTCCTGGGACGCATAGGGTGCGGTGATCGGGATGCTGCCTATCGGGCAATCCCCTTTAGTCCTTTCCTGGTGCTCAGTGCCCTTATGCTGTCGTATTTTCCTGAGCTGCTGCCCTGGCATCAGAGTGGCTTTTCCGGAGTATGCTTTTTAGGTTTGGCTCCCCTTAAGCCTTTAAAGGAACGGGTGAACCGCCTTTTAAAGCAGGTTACGCCTTTTCAACCGAAAGAGTTTATGGTTCTGGCTCTGGGCAGTCATCAGATGGACTTGCTGGAATTTACCAGAACCGGAGAAAAGCTGCAGCTTGTCCGTCAGGGGGAAGTTAAGGCTGAATTGTTGTCCTACACAGAAGAGCAGCTTCCCTATTGGGCCGAAAAGCTGCAGGCCTTATATGCCAAGAAAGGCTTTCGGGCCAGGAATGTAGCAGCTGCCCTGCCTTGGGAAGACTGCCAGCTTCGGCTGCTGACGCTGCCGGGCATGAAGAAACGGGAACGGCTGGAAGCAGCCCGCTGGGAGCTCCAGCAGGACCTTCCCTATGAGCAGGGCTCCTTTGCACTGGCTGGAGCTCAGGTACCTGGCGGTACGGGAGATACGGCCATTGCAGCCATAGCTGCAGCGAAGCTGGCTTTTGTCCGCCGAATGACAGAAATCTTGGGCTGGCGGCTGCTGAAAATGGAACCGGCTGTAACCAGCTGGGGGCGCTGGCTGGCTAAGGAGCCGACAGCCTTCTGCCTGGCTGGTTCTCCTGCAAAACCCTATCTTACTGCCTATGCCCATGGCTGTCCTTTGTTTACGGAATGCCTGGAACCTGAGCCCTTTGCCCTGGAAACGGGTGTGGCTGCCCTTGCTAATAAGCTGATAGCCACCTGGAAAATGGCCCTTCACTGGGATCAGGAGACTCCGGTTTACTTGTTTGCCCCTCAGATCTGGCCGGAAGAATTGCCCAAACAGCTGGCCCAGCCGGTCAAATGGGTTCACGGGGAGCAGCGGATCCAGCTGGCAGAGTATTATAGGGACAGGGGAGCTGCGGATTCCCGGCTGTGGCCCGGTGCCTGGGGGACAGCTCTGTCCGGGGAGCCGGGCGAAGGTCCTGTCTTCCGAATGGATTCCCTGGCCGATACCTGGCAGCTGTGGGGACCGGGCCTGGGCAAAACCGCTGTGGCCTTTACAGCAGCTGCCTGTGTTCTGTCTTTTGGCTATAAGACCGCCGCCCGCTGGCAATGGGAACACAGCATGAGCCAGAACAGCCAGCTCCAAGGCTGGCAAGAGTGCTGGCAGCAGTGGCTTAGCCGGGAGCAGGCTATCCGGGCCCGCAGCCAGGTCATCCAGGCAGCGGAAAATCAGAATCTGCCCTGGGGTGGCTTTTTCCTGTTGTTAGGCAGGCTGGTGCCGGCGGATTGCTGGGTCACCCATATTACCCAGGAGAAACCGGTAAAAGGACTGTGGAGCCTTCATATGGAAGGCAAAACTCTGCACAAGGACAGTGCACTCCAGCTGATTCACCGGTTGAAGCAGCATCCTATGATTGCGGAGGCGAAACTGGAAAAACTCCAACAGGATGCCCAAAAGCAGACTGCCGGCTTCAACATTTTCCTGACCGTGAAGGGAGGGGAGGCATATGGCTCATGAACGGCTGAAATCCGGCTATGCCCAAAGGGGTAAAATGATTTTGTGGGCTCTTGTGCCCATGCTGTGTGCCGTTATTTTTGGCTGTGTCATCCTGCCCCTTTGGCAGCAGGGAAGAACTTTTAAAAACAAAACTGCTGTCCTGAAAAACCGGCAGCAGCAGCTTCAGCTGTTTGCCCGGCGGTATGATGCAGGGGAGGCTGGAAAACGGCAGCAGCTGCTGGAAACGTTGCAAAAGAAGCTGCCGGAAGCCGTTAGCACGGGGGAATGGCTGAAAAAACTGGAAACGCTGGCTGACAGGTCCGGCATCCACATTACGGCCATGAGGCCCCTGCCGGTGGAAAAAGGCAAGGGGTGTGTGCATCTGCCCTTTACAATCTCACTGGAAGGCAGTTATACCCAACTTCTCCTGTTTTTCCAGCTTCTTGACCAGGATGGACAAATGTGTTGCATGAAAGAGACAAATGTAGAAACAGAGAACCAGCGAGGACATCTGGTATTACGTACGAAACTTTACGTAACGGCTCTGAAACAGGTTGTCTGAGAATAAAATGTACATTATAGGGCCCTTTTAGTTGACCAGTTTCACGAATAATGAGATAATAAACTGTATGACGGTTATGATTATAGTCACTATTTGATAATTACCGAGGGGAGGAACTATCATGACCAACAGTTGTGTTGCCCAACACGCACAATGGAAGAGAAAAACCGCTAAAGATGCAATCTTCGGAGCTAGTGAAGCCGCACAAAACCGTATTAAAGAGATTGGGGCGGACAAAGTGGTCAATGCTACCATCGGCTGCATATTAGACAACGATGAAAAATTCGTCGTATTGCCGACTGTAAGCAAGATATACAGAAGCTTGCAGGATACGGATTATTTCCAATATGCGCCTATCATGGGCTTGCCTGACTTCCAAAAATTAGTCTTGGATGCCTGCTTCTGCAGCTCCCGGCCGGATGGCTATGTGGCAGCTGTGGCTGCTGCCGGCGGTACCGGCGCTCTTCACAATTGCATCTGGAACTATACAGATCCCGGAGAGACTGTGCTGACGTCTGCCTGGTACTGGGGTAACTATAAGAGCATGTGCCTGGATATGAACCGGAAGTTGGACACCTATAAAATGGTGACTGATGATGACCAATTCAACCTGCCGGCTCTGGAAGCCAAGGTAACGGAAATCCTGGCCAAACAGGATAAGCTGCTGCTGATCATCAATACACCGGCCCACAATCCTACGGGCTTTAGTCTGACCCCGGAAGAAGTAGAAAACGTCATCAATATGCTGGAAAGCCATCTTGCCGGTACGGACAAGACCGTGGCCCTGTGCCTGGACGTAGCCTACATCGACTATGCCGGGGAACGGGAAGAAACCCGGAAGATTTTCAAGAAACTGTCCAATCTGCCGAAAAATATCTTCGGTCTCATTGCCTATAGCCTGTCCAAGAGCTTTACTATGTATGGGGAACGCTGCGGCGCCCTGATTGGTGTAACGTCCGATGAAGCTCAGATCCAGGAATTTGTCAACGTAAACAAGCTGACCGGCCGTGCTACCTGGTCCAACTGCAACAAAGGGGCCATGGCTACGCTGGACGTGATTTATAAAGACCCGAAACTGCTGGCAGATATCCAGGCAGAACGGAATCACTATTACCAGATGATCCAGGAACGGGGCGATATCTTTACGCAAGAAGCCAAGGCTTGCGGTCTGAAGATGGTTCCCTATATTTCCGGGTTCTTCCTGTCCATTCCTGCCAAGGATTCCGCTGCTGTCTGCGAGAAACTTCATGAAGACAATATTTTCTGCGTACCCCTGGCTGCCGGCGTCCGGGTAGCTGTCTGCGGTGTACCCAAGAAGAAGATTCCCGGCATGGCTGCCAAGATTAAAGCCGCTATGGATGCTGTAGGAGAATAAGGAGACGGTTGTCATGGAATTCTACGGACCAGACGAAATTAAGAGCTCGTGTGCAGCAGGAACCAGCCTTTTGGACCTGGCTCCCCGGTATCAGGCTCTATACAAAGTACCAATCGCCGTGGGTGTAGTGAATGGGGAGGCTGTTCCTCTGCGTCATCAGGTGGAAGACGGAGACCATATCCGGTTCCTGGACCTGGATAGTGCAGAAGGGTACAAGGCTTATATCAATACGTTCATGTTTGCCCTGATTGCTGCCATGACAATGATGCGTCCGGAAGTCAAGCTGGAAGTAGAGAATACGTTCGGCAATGGCTTGTATTGTGATATCAAAAATAAGATTGTGCTTAGCAAGTATGATCTGGCCGATGTGAGCCGCTGCATGCAGGACATGATCGATGCCGGAGAGCCGGTAGAAACGAAGCTACTGTGTAAGTCCGAAGCCTGGCCTTACATCAAACCCGGTTTCTATCAGGACCAGGCGCCCCTTCTCACGGCTCTGCCCGATGATTACGAGCTGAACATCTATAAACTGAAACAGGAAAGCGCCTATTTCGTAGGGGCACTGTTGCCGGATCTGGGATACTTGAAGAAATTTGAGCTGGTCCGGATGAATACCGGTGTGTTGTTGCGCTATGGTACCCCCGGTCACTATGACGAACTGCAGCCCTACAAAGAACGCAAAAAGCTGGCCGGCGTTTATGCGGAGTCTGAACGCATGGGCCAGATCCTGCGCTGCCCGACGGTAGCTGCCCTGAACGACTATATCCGCAAGGGCAACAGCCGGGGCATCATCCAGATGTGCGAAGCCCAGCATGAAAAGACCATTGCCCACATAGCGGATGTGGTGGCCGGGGAAGACCATCGGGTGAAGCTGGTGCTCATTGCCGGGCCTTCCTCTTCCGGCAAGACCACGTTTTCCCAGCGGCTGGCGGTGCAGATGCGGGTGAACGGCCTGCGTCCCATCCCTATTTCCCTGGACAATTATTTCAAGAACCGGGAAGATACGCCGAAGCTGCCTGACGGCAGCTACGACTTCGAATCCATCGGGGCCGTAGATCTGGAATTGTTCAACAAGCATATGGACTTGCTGATGCACGGGGAAACTGTAGAGATTCCTCATTTTAATTTCAAGACCGGTGCCCGGGAATTCCGGGGCCAGAAAGAATGTTTGGGGGATGACGGCGTTTTGGTGGTGGAAGGCATCCACGGCCTGAACGAGCAGCTGTCAGCCAAAGTGCCGGGGCGGCAGAAGCTGAAGATCTACATCAGTGCCTTGACACCCCTGTCTTTTGATGACTATAATAGAATTCCGACTACGGATATGCGCCTGCTGCGTCGGATGGTGCGGGATTCCCAGTTCCGCAGCCATGATGCGCTGCAGACCATCCAAAACTGGCCCAAGGTACGGGCCGGGGAAGAGAAGTATATATTCCCCTATTCTGAAGAAGCGGATGTGATGTTCAACACCACGCTGATCTATGAATTGGCTGTGTTTAAAAAATATGCATGTCCTCTGCTGGAGAAGATTCCCCAAGATGTACCAGAATACACGTTCGCCAAAAAATTACTGGATATGATGTCCATCGTGGAATCCATCGATGATGAAGCCATTCCTAATAACTCCATCATCCGGGAATTCATCGGGCATTCCATCTTTGGCGATCTCTTATAAGAATTTAGGAGGCATACATGTTTATTTCCAAACGATCTTTAGCTATTCCCACTTCTCCTATCCGTAAGCTGGCTCCCATTGCCGACCGGGTAGAGGCAGAAGGCCGCAAGATTTACCATCTGAATATTGGTCAGCCCGATATCTCTACGCCGGCTGGCTTTTATGAAGGCGTGAAAGAATTCCATCCCAGAGTATTGGCCTATGGTAATTCCCAAGGCTATGCTCCTCTGGTGAAAGCCATCCAGGACTATTACAAGGACTGGAACGTGGACCTGGACCTGAAGGACATCTATATTACCAGCGGAGGCAGTGAAGCTTTGTCTTTCGCTGTGGAAACCACCTGCGATCCCGGTGACAATATCCTTATGTTCGAACCCTTCTACGCCAACTACAAGAGCTTTACAGGCGCTTTTAATGTAGAAATCAACGGTGTGCCCACCAGCGTGGAAAATGGCTACCATCTGCCCGATATGGCAACCATTGAAAAATACATCAATGAGCGGACCCATGCCATCATGCTGTCCAACCCCGGCAATCCTACAGGTGTAATCTATACCCGGGAAGAAATGGATATGTTGGCTAAGATTGCCGTGAAGCACGATCTGGTCCTTATTGCAGATGAAGCCTATCGGGAATTCGTCTATGATGGGGAATATACCAGCTTTGCCACCCTGCCGGAACTGAACGACAACCTGGTCATCATCGACTCCGTATCCAAACGGTACAGTGCCTGTGGTGCCAGAATCGGCTGTATCATCACCCGCAATAAAGACCTACAGCAGGAAATCTACAAGTGCTGCCAGGCCAGACTGTGCTGCTCCGATATTGTCCAATCCGGGGCTGTGGGCCTGTACAGAACGCCCCAATCCTACTGGGACGAAGTGCGGAAAGAATATACGAAGCGTCGGGATACCATCAAGGCTGCCCTGGACGCTATGCCCGGTGTACAATCCTCCGATCCGAAAGGCGCTTTCTACGTCATGGTGAAGATGCCCGTGGACGATATGGAAAACTTTGCCAAGTGGATGCTGGAAGACTTCTCCATCGATAATGAGACTGTCATGGTTACGCCTGGCAGTGGTTTCTACGCTTCCGATATGGCTCGCGGCAAGGACGAAGCCCGCCTGGCCTACATCCTGAACTGCGACGACCTGAAGAGAGCCATGTACATCCTGGCCGAAGGGCTGAAACAGTATCCGGGACGGACGGATAGGTAATCTGGGACGGGACGGACGACCGAAGACATACGACGAACGAAAAAGGAACAAGCCGGCCTAGTGCCGGCTTGAATTTGTTCCACGCGTAAGCGTGGTTCCTCTATCGGCTGTCGGTCGTCGTCAGTCGTCTGTCGTTACAAAGAAAAACGAGACAGTGATGTTTCACTGTCTCGTTTTTTGCTTAAAACAACCCAATCAGCTTCCAATAGGGGTAGAACAACGCAATCGCTGACAAGTATACCAGAGCCGTCAAGGGGACGGCAGTTCTGGTCACGTAGTTGGCAGGGAAATCGCCCTGGGCGGCACCAATCATGAGGACCACGGAGTGGAAGGGCACAATGGCGTGGTAGTTCAGGCCTATGACCGTGGAGAACACGATGAGCTGGGCCGGCACAGCAGGCTGGCACAGGATCATGAGCCCGGGAATGACGACGGATACTGTCGTAGTATTACTGCCCAGGATCATGTGAATCAGCATGGTGACCAGCACCATCATGCACAGGTATTTCGGAGAGAACGTATCCGGGAACACGTTCCGGAACAGTCCGAACAGGGCATCTGCGGCACCGCAGGCCTTCATGACGCCGCCAATGGAGAAGGCCGCGGCCAGGAACACCAACGTGCTCACATCAATCGTTCCCCAATCCTTCTTCGTCAGGATGCCGATCCTAAACAGCAGGAATACGGACACCAGGGTCACCCAGGTGCCGGACACGTGGTGCAGGGGAGAGGTCATCCACAGAATGACCGTGCCCAGGATGATCCACATGGCCTTCCGCTGCTGGTCCGTTAGGGGCTTCGTCTCAGCCAGGGACGTTACCTGGATCTGCACGCCGGATAATTCCTTCCGGAAGACCAGGCAAAGCATGACGCCTACCAACAGGCATAGGATCGTCACCGGGATGAACATGGCTCTGGCCCACTCCCAGCTGCTGACCGGGACACCGGAAAAGCTGACCGCTGCATAGTTGAAAATCATGTCCGCTTCCTTGACGGAAAGGACGGAAGCTCCGTGGAAGGTATAGAGGGCATAATACAGCACACTTTTTACCACAGGGGACAGGTTTGTGCCGGCAAAGAACTGTTTATAGATGGTCAGCATCATGAACAGGCGGGCAATGGGCTGGGGAATCACGTAGAACGTCAGGTAGAAGGAAATCAGGAAGGCAGCCATGCACTGGATCGGCGTGTGTACGTAGCGGGCCAGGAGAGGCTGCAGGAAATGTTCCACCAGTCCGGAGTTACTGATGGCCGCACTAAAGACGTAGGTCAGGGCCAGCAGAGGAAACGTCTCTGATAAAGGAAACGAGAAGATCGTGGTCAGGGGCGCTGCCTGGCTGAGGCAGAAGATGGCCAGCAGGAACAGGGATGAGGGAATCTTCTGAATCAGGTTCGCACTCCACCAGATAACCACCAGTACGATGGAAGCGGTTACCAATGCCTGAAGCCCATTGAGCCCTGCGGGACGCAAGAGGAGCAGCAGCAAGAACGGCACCAGGCTCAGCCCCATGCCTATAGTCCATTTTTTATCTGTTACAGTCGGCAGTACGTACTTGCGCAGCCATGAATTAGATTCATTCATAAAAACACCTGCATTTCTTTGTTTGGATACCCCTATTATAAGAAATGAAAAATATTTCTGTACAATCCAAGATTCCTATCAATTTAATAGAAAGAGTCTATTGTTTGTAAAAAAAGGGGCTGTGAAAAAATAGTGAAGAGCGAAGAGTGAAGAGTGAAGAGGCGCCTGCGGCGGGCAAGGAAGTCAGCCATGCTGACAATAAAAAGGAGCTGTGAAAAATTCATTTTTTCACAGCTCCCTTGGTTATCTCCGGGATAACTCCGTAGGGGCGCATCGCGAGATGCGCCCACCCAGAATTCTTTGAGTGAACATGCTTGTTGGGTTTATCTTACGATAAACCCCTACGGATTTGTGTGGAGATCAAGTATTTATTTTAATTATAAGGATTAGGGCTGTGAAAATTGATTTTTCACAGCCCTTTTTCTGATTAAGACAAGCTCTTCAGGAAGATGCTCAGGCCGTTGGCAGGCAGCTGGCCGGGAGCGGAAGCTTTGCCGGCGGTGCCGAACGTAATGCAGGAACCGAACACTTCCCCGCAGATCCGGCTGACGACACCCATGTGACCCATGCTCATGGTGATGACGGGCGTGTCATCGTGTTCCTCCTTCATCTGCAGCGTAGCATCCAGCAGATTCAGCACGTCCCGTTCGGATTGGGGCGTCACGGCGTACTTGGCGAAGTCGCAGCCCAGATCCTGCATCTTGCACATGGTGCGGACCAGGATGTCCACATCCGGTGTGGAGCGGAAATTGTGCCGGGAGCCTATAACCTTTACACCGGCAGAATGAGCCTTGTTCACGATGGCCTTGACTACGGAATCTCCCCTTGATAATTCTACGTCCACCATGTCGATGAGGCCGCTATCGATGACTTCAACCAACAGGTCCTGGTAGTCTTTCGTATCAATTTCTAACATGCCGCCCTCCACGGAGGTGCGGATGGTAAACAAAAGGGGGAGGTTCCATAAGGTATCATGAAAGAGGGTCATAGGTTTTACGCGGCATTCCGGATCTTCTACATGATTAAAGAAGTCAGCACGCCATTCAATCAGATCGCAGGGAGAGTTCATAATCAGCTTAGCAGATTTTTTGACCCCTGCGTAATCGGAATCGGAGATTGGGATAGCAATCTTCGGCATTCCTTCCCCAAATTTCACATTTTTAACTTTTACTACTTTTCCCATGATAATTTACCCCTTTTGTATTGCATATCTAATAAAGTATTATCATTCTAACCTTTTGTATACAAGATGTCAAATATATTTGTAACATTTCTTTGAAAATATCTTGAATATGAGAATTTTTATGGTTTAGAAATGAATTTATGAACAACTTTGATTAAAAAAAATGAAACGGACTTTTTGAAGAACATGCGGTATAATAATCACAACAAGCTGAACTATGAATTTCACTCATGAGTATATGCGTATGAAGTATTGGAAGTATGAATCCTCTTCACATATAATGAAATCGAAAGAACAGAAAAGCAGATATTTTCTGAAAACGGGTTTAGACAATCGAATAAGGAACGTCGGGAGGACGATACGGAAAGCGGATTTCCCGAAGTTGAAAGAAATTTCAGAACAATGCCAAAACACTTTTCTGCACATTACCTAACCAGACTCGGAAGAGGGGGACGTTATGACGAGAAAGATTTCCTTGGCGTATTTGACGATTCCAGGCGTGGAAGCTGTGGACCAGATCGAGATGGCAGCCAGAGCGGGATATGATCAGGTATCCTTACGGACCATTCCCATGGGCCAGCCCGGTGAACCCCAGAACATCCTGGAAAAGGATCCGGAATTGTTCAAGAAGATCCAGAAAGCTTTGAAAGACAACAATATTCCTGTGCTGGATATCGAACTGGTTCGGATCCGGGAAGACCTGCCAAGTGATTTTAGAGCAGCCTTCGAAAAAGGCGCGGAACTGGGTGCCACTCACGTGCTGTCCAGTGCCTGGACCACGGACAAGAACCTGATTGTGGATCGGTACGGCAAGATTTGCGAACAGGCCAAAGAATTCGGTCTGACCATCGACTTGGAATTCCCGGCGATTTCCGGACTCCGTTCTTTAAAGGAAGTTATGGAAATTCAGGACAAAGTCGGGGCTCCGAACCTGAAGCTCCTGATGGATATGCTGTATGTGTACTGGGATCAGGAAACTCCGGCCCAGCTGAAAGCACTGGATCCGAACCGCTTCGGCCTTATCCACATGTGCGATATGCCGAAAAACTACCTTTCCTCTGAAAAGGTAATCATTATGCGGGAAGCCCGGGAATACCCCGGACTGGGCGCGGTTCCCATCAAGGAATATGTGGACGCTATGCCTCAGGACCTGCCCATTTCCATTGAACTGCCGAACGCTAAGAACATTGAAAAGTACGGCGCTTTCGGCCACGCGAAAAATTGTCTCGATTATACACGGAAGCTTTTGGCAGATGTGGAATGAGAATAGCGAAAAGCGAATAGTGAAGAGCGAATAGTAAAAAGAAAAAAGAGAAAAGAGAGTAAAGGAAGAGAGGGAGTTAACATGAAAGTTGATATTAACACGAAGATGATTACTCTGTTGGGAGATCCTCTGGCACAGTCTTTTGCAGCACGGATGCAGAACAAGGGTTATGAAGCTGCAGGCCTGAACATGCTGTACTTCTACACCGTAACAGATAACACCCACCTGGGCGACATCGTAAATGGCCTCCGGTACATGAACTTCGCAGGCTTTGCCGTAACGAAACCCAACAAGATCAAAGTCCTGGAATACCTGGATGAACTGGATCCCCTGTGCGAAAAGATGGGCTCCAGCAACACGGTCGTAAAACTGCCGGATGGCAGACTGAAGGGCTACAACACTGACGGCGTTGGCTTCTATACCGCCATTACGGAAGCCGGTGTGAAGGTGGAAGAAAACGTGTTCTTCTGCTTCGGTGGCGGCGGCGCCGGCCGGGCTATGTGCTCCATCCTGGCTTACAAGGGTGCTCCTAAGATCTACATTACGGACCTGTTTGAAGACTGCGCTAAGAGCCTGGTAGAAGACATTAACAAGAACTTCGCTCCTGTAGCCGAATTCGTTCCTCACAATGACTTCTCCAAAATAGCTGCAGCCGACGTAGTACTGAACGCCAGCGGCGTGGGCATGGGCCACTCCATCGGCCAGACTCCACTGCCGAAGGAATACATCAAGAAAGGCCAGTTCTACTTCGATGCCTGCTACAATCCGGATCGGACCCAATTCCTGATGAATGCGGAAGAAGCCGGCTGCAAAGTCCTGAACGGCCTGGGCATGAGCCTGTACCAAGGGACCGCACAGATCGAACTGTGGACCGGCAAGAAGGCTCCTGTAGAAGCTATGCGGCAAGAACTGCTGGATATCCTGGCAGAACAGAATAAGAAGTAAGAAAGAACAACGTAAGGAGGAATGAACAAATGAAGGTGCTATCCTGGCTGGACAAGCATTTGGAAGAAGCCTTTCTGGTCGTTATGCTGGTTCTGATCGCCTGCGTCAGCATGCTGCAGGTTATCGTCCGGAAGATTCCCGGCATGACATCCCTGACTTGGGCTGAAGAATTCTGCCGTTTCATGTGGATTTGGAGCGTATTCATCTCTCTGCCCTATACGATCCGTATGGAAAACATGCTGCGGGTGGGCGTGCTGAAAGACCTGCTTCCCGATGCACTGAAGAAAATCGTGAACCTGGTTGTAGACGTTATCACCATGGTGTGCATGTTCTACCTGGGCTACTTCTCCATTAAAGTGTATAACAACATTGCTCTGAGTAAAGAAATTTCCCCTGCTATGCAATGGTCCATGGCTGGTGTGTATGTATTCATGGTAATCGGTTTCTTCCTGGCAGCCTTCCGTGGCATCCAGATGATTATCCTCCACGTAAAGAGCTTCCATGAAAAAGAACTGACGACCCTTGAACAAACGATGCAGGATGCTGCGAAAGAAGCAGCTATGGCACAGGAAGGAGATGGTAAATAATGGCTGCCGTAATGGTATTCGTAGTCTTCCTGGTAGCGATTGCCGCTTCCATTCCTATTGCTGTATCCATGATCCTGGGCTCTGTAGCCCCGATCGAACTGCTGCATAAAGGTGGTTCCGTGGTCCAGCTGCTGAACAACACGTTCTCCGGCGCTAACTCCACTCCTATCCTGGCTGTGCCCCTGTTCATCCTGGGCGGCGTCATCATGGCTAAGGGCGGTATTTCCCGGAAACTGTTCAACTTCTTCGCTTTCTTTGCCGGCCGGTTTACCGGTGGCCTGCCCTGTGCAGTGATCCTGACCTGCCTGTTCTACGGTGCCATCTCCGGTTCCGGTCCTGCTACTACCGCTGCTGTAGGTGCTATGTGCGTACCGTTCCTGACGGACCTGGGCTATGACAAGACCTGGAGCGCCGGCCTGATCGCTGTAGCCGGCGGCCTGGGCGTAATTATCCCGCCTTCCATTCCTTTCGTACTGTATTCCCTGGCAACCGGCGTATCCACCGGTGACCTGTTCCTGGGCGGCGTAATGCCCGGTATCCTCATCGGTGTCGCCCTGATGGCCTATGCCGTATTCTACTGTGCAAGAAATGGCGAAGACAAAGCCAAAATCAAAGAACGTATGGACGAACTGTCCAAAGAAGGCTTTGTTCACCTGTTCAAAGAATCCTTCTGGGCTCTGCTGTGCCCTGTCATCGTATTAGGCGGTATCTATTCCGGTTTTACCACTCCTACCGAAGCTGCTACCGTATCCGTATTCTACGCACTGATCGTTTCCCTGTTCATCTACAAGACCATGAAGATCAACGAACTGATCCCCATGCTGTGCGAATCTGTTAAGACCTATGGCGGCCTGGCCTTCGTACTGGCCTTCGCAACTGCATTCGGCCGTGTGCTGTCCCTGACGAGAGCTACGAGAACCGTAGAAACCTTCATCCTGGGCAACTTCCACTCCGCCTTTACTGTACTGACCGTCCTGGTCATCATCTTCTTCCTGCTGGGTATGGTTATGGATACCGGCCCTGCAATCATCATCCTGGCACCTGTACTGCTGCCGGCTTGTAAGAAACTGGGCGTTGACCCCGTCCATCTGGGCGTTGTCCTGGTATGCTGCCTGTCCATCGGCCTGGCCACTCCTCCTTTCGGACTGGACTTGTTCGTAGCAGGGAACATAGCGAAGGAGCAGCCCATGGCGGTTGCCAAGAAAGCATTTCCCTTCATCATTGCCTTCGTCATCGCTCTGTTCATGATCACCTACATCCCCGCACTGTCCACCTATCTGCCCGGCTTGCTGAAAGTGGCACCTAAATAAGGGATAAGTAATTCCATCTGGCTTAAAAAAATTGGATATAAACCAAACAAAAAAAGGGAGGAACATTTTTATGAAAATGAAAAAACTGGCTGCTTTAATCATGACCGGTATCCTGGCTCTGTCTCTCACCGCTTGCGGCGGCGAAGAACCCAAGAAAGCTGAAAAGGCTGCTTCCGGCAGCGGCGACTATGCCAAACTGAAAGCTGTAGAACTGATCGGTGCTGACTCCGCCGGTAAAGGTTCTGCCGGTCAACAGTTCGGTGAACTGGTTGCTAAGAACGTTGACAAGATCACTGGTGGCAAACTGAAGATTGACTACCATCCTAACAGCGAACTGGGCGGCGACGAAGACCTGTTGCGCCAGATCAAATCCAACGATATCCAGATCGTAGTTATGCAGATGGCTCCTCTGACCGCCATCATCCCTGAAACCGCCGTATTCGACCTGCCTATGTCCTTCGCTAAATACGATGGCAAGACCATTGACAAGGTCCTGAACCAAAAGGGCGAATTCAACACGAAACTGAACGCTGCTTATGACAAAGCCGGCCTGAAATACCTGGGTATCCTGCAAAACGCTACCTACCGTCTGACCACCGCTAACAAAGACCTGAAGACCCTGGATGACTTCAAAGGCCTGAAGATCCGTACCATGAGCAACAAGAACCACATGGCCTTCTGGACCGCTCTGGGTGCTAACCCCACTCCGCTGGCATGGCCTGAACTGTACTTCGCTCTGCAATCCGGTACTGTGGACGCAGAAGAAAACGCTGCTGATACTGTTGCTACCGCTAACTTCAACGAAGTACAAAAATACCTGGCTGACACCAACCACATCCTGTATGCTAACCAGATCTGCATCAACAAGAAAGCTTTCGAATCCCTGGATCCTGCTTACCAGAAAGCTCTGAACCAAGCTGTTGCTGACGCTCTGAAAGAACTGGCTCCGAAACTGGGCAAGGTTGACAAGGACAACAAGGAAGGCCTGAAGAAGAAAGGCATGACCCTGGTAACCTACAAGAAAGACTTCTATGATGCTGTCCTGGCTCTGCCCGGCGTAAAAGCTCTGTATGCTGACATCGACAAACAAGTCAATGGCATGGGCACTCTGCTGATGAAAGAATTGGATAAGGCTGCTAAAGCAAAATAAGTTGTGTAACACAGTGCTGTCTGCCCGCAGCGGCGGACAGGCAGCACTCTCTTTTTAAGAAAGTTCCTTTCCAATTCGGAGAAAGGAAACTGCTATGAATCTTCAATGGTTGTATTATTTTACTACAATTGCTGAATTAGAACATTACACGAAGGCTGCGGACAAGCTGCGGGTCAGTCAGTCGAACCTGAGCCATGCCATGAAGGACATGGAACATGAGCTGGGGGCGGAGCTGTTTGAGCGGCAGGGTCGGAACATCAAGCTGACGAAGTACGGCCAGATTTTCCTGCCTTACGCCAAAAAGACCCTGAATACCCTGGAAACCGGTATCAATACGCTGCAGGATTACATCAATCCCAATTCCGGCACCATTTCCATGAGCGGGTTCTACTCCGTGGAAGCGTTTGCTTCCGACATGATTGTGCAATACCACAGTGAAACGAATCGCCTGGGTGTGCAGTTCAACTACAGCTCCCAGGGCTGGGATGAACTCAGTAAGGAAATCCTGGATGGCTCCATCGATTTGATCATCTGCACGAAGATCGATGCCCCTCAGATAGGATCTACTTACATAGGTACCCACCCGCTAGTGGCGGCCGTACCTGAGAGCCATCCCTTTGCCAGGAAGTCCTGTGTCAGTCTGAAGGACTTTGCTGGCGAGAAATTCATCAACTTCAACCGGAACGGTGAACTGAACGGGATTATCAGCAGGGCTTTCGCCCAAAGGGGCGTGAAAGTAAACAGCGTGATTGAAACCCATAATGACATGATTATCTTCGGGCTGGTAGCAGCCGGCTATGGGGTTTCCATCGTACCGTATCCCTTAAGCGGTGCACCGGAAGGCACAAAGGTGATTCCCATTGCGGAGAACTTCAACGAACGGAAGTTGTATCTGCAATGGAACACGAACCGGTATATTCCACCGGCAGCTGAATATTTTAAAAAGTATATTATCCGTTGTGGCGATGTGTTTAATCAATATTTGGAAAAACGGGGCCTGCGCCCTGCTCGGACATCTCAAGGCATTATGAATGGAGGATTTAGTTATGACGAAAAAGCTGGTAGCTGATTTGATGGTTAACTATCTGGAAAGACGCGATGTGAAGTATGTATTCGGCCTGTGCGGCCATACGGTCATCGCAATGCTGGACGCCCTGTCCCGCAGCAAGAAAGTAAAATACATTTCCAACCGGCACGAAGCCGTTGCTTCTACGGCTGCTGACGGCTACGCTCGTGTGACCCACAGAGCTTCCGTCTGCATGTGCCACCTTGGACCTGGGATCACCAACGTACTGACCGGTGTGGCCAACGCTGCTTTTGACTCCATCCCCATGGTTGTCATCGCCGGCGATGTGCCCAGCTACTACTTCGGCAAGCATCCTCACCAGGAAGTGAACATGCATGCTGACGGCAGCCAGTACCGCATCCTGGAACCCGTTGTAAAACGCGCTTGGCGGGTAGACGATCCTGAATCCATGGCTGAAATCATGGACAAGGCTTTCCGTCTGGCTGAATCCGGCCGTCCCGGCCCTGTGCTCATCGACGTTCCTATGGATATCTTCTCTCGCGAAGTAGAAGACTACATCTGGGATCGGACCTACAGAGACAGCAATATTACCTGGAAACCTGCACTGGATCCTGCTGCTGCCAAAGCTATTGCTGAAAAACTGGTCAACGCTAAGAACCCTGTCATCCACGCCGGTGGCGGTATCCTGCTGGCTCAGGCTTCCGACGAACTGGCTGCTCTGGCAGAATTCCTGGATATCCCCGTATCCCGTACCCTGATGGGCCAAGGCTGCATCAGCGATACCCATCCTCTGATGATCGGCCAGACCGGTTTCTGGGGCATGGAATTCACCCACTCCCTGACCACGAAAGCAGACGTGATCCTGGGCCTGGGCACCCGCTTTGCTGAAGCAGACAGCTCCTCTTGGTATCGGGGCGTAACCTTCGATCCTGACTATACCGAATTCCTGCAGATCGACATCGATCCCACCGAAATCGGCCGTAACTACCCTGTATCCATCGGCGCAGTGGGCGACCTGAAACTGGGACTGCAGCAGATCCTGGAAGAAGTCAAGAAGATCTGCCCGGAAGGCAAGAGCAATCCTGCACTGCGGGAAGCCATTGCCAAGGCTAAAGCTGAATTCAAGAAGAGCAACGAAGCAATCTCCCTGGATGGCCGCTTCCCCATGACCCCGCAAAGAATTCTCCACGACGTAAAGGCTGTACTGCCTGAAGACGCACATATCTTCACCGATGTGGGCTGGAACAAGAACGGTGTGGCTCAGCAATTCGACATTACGGTGCCTGGCACCATCCATCACTCCTCCGGTCTGGCAACCATGGGCTTCGGCGCTTCCGCAGTCCTGGGCGGCAAACTGGGCGCTCCTGACAAGATCTGCATCACCCTGACCGGTGACGGCGGCTTCGGTGTCAACCCCACCTGCCTGGCAACGGCCGTAGAACAAAACATTGCCTGCACCTGGGTCATCATGAACAACTCCGCTTTCGGCACCATCGCCGGCCTGGAAAACGCTAACTATGGCACGAAGTTCGGTACTGTCTTCCATACTCCCAACGGCGACTCCTACAGCCCCAGCTGGGCAGGCGTAGCCAAAGCTTACGGCGTAGAATCCATCTGCGTACACAGCGCTGACGAATTCAAACCCGCTATGGAAGCTGCTATCAAAGCCAACAAAGAAGGCCGTCCGTTCCTGGTAGAAGCTCCCATGGAAAACATCGTCGTTCCTACTCCTGGCTGCTGGAACATCAACGATATCTACAGCCCGACCAAGTTGGTTGAAGATGGTAAACTGGTGAAAAACGAAAAAGGCCAGTTCGTAGCGCCGAACCACTCCAAGTCCCACAACGCTAAATAATCAACCGTGGTTGAACGATAGATACTATCTATTAAAAACCTATAAGACTTGTATTTGTTGTTTTCCATAGGCAAGGCTATACTGTAGTTGTCAAGGAAACAAGGCATACAGCCGACTGACCTGTGACGGAACAACATGGAAGAAGGCCCTGCTCCTGCTTCGGGCAGGGGCGGGGCCTTTTAATTAGTAATCTGGGTGAAACAGAAAGGATGGCTTCTACAAATGACAAAAGAAAGAATGACCACGAAACTGCGTCGTCTCATGAAAGAAAACCAATACCTGGTAGCTCCCTGCGCTTATGATGCGCTGAGCGCCAAGGCTATCGAAGTAACGGGCTTCCAGATCATCGGTACCACCGGTTACGGCATGCACGGTGCTGTGCTGGCTCAGCCGGATACGGGCCTCTTAGCTCTGAACGAAACGGTTTCCATCCTGAATAAGATGGTTGACGCTGTAAATATCCCTATCATCTGCGATGCAGAAGGTGGCTATGGCAACGCTCTGAACGTAATCCGTACCGCTACGGAATATGAAAAGACCGGGATCGGCGGCTACTTCATTGAAGACCAGAAACAACCGCCTAACTGCCCGTTCCTGAAGAAGGCTGAAGTCATCTCCACGGAAGAAATGTGCGGCAAGATCCGCGCTGCTGTAGATACCCGTCGGGATCCTGACCTGCTGATCATCGCCCGGACCGATGCTCCCTTCGATGAAGCTGTGGAACGTGCTAACGCCTATCTGGATGCCGGTGCCGACATGGTTAAAGTCCTGCCGAAGACCCGGGAAGAACTGATTTCCCTGCCTGAAAAAGTCCATGGTCCTCTGCATCTGGGCTTCTTCCCGCAACAGGAATTCTTCAAAGGCTTCAGCGCGGAAGACTGCGGTACGAAGCTGGGCTACAAAATCATCACATTCCCGTTCAGCGTCCTGTTCGCTCAGGTTGCTGCTGAACTGAACGTGCTGAAGTACATCAAAGAACACGGCAGCGATGCCGGCTACACCGGTGAAATGATTGACTTCCAGACCTACATCAACCTGGTAGGCGTGGACCGCATCCGTGAAATCGGCGACAAGTATTTGAGAGACTAATCTAACAGTCTTTAATAGCTCTCAATTTTAATACTCATACATATATTTCAACTGTAGGGGCGCATCGTAAGATGCGCCCACCGAGAATCCTTTAAATGAGTATGCTTGGTGGGTTCATCTTACGATGAACCCCTACGGAGTGATAACGATTTCAGAATAGTTAAAAACAATAAGGAGAAAACTCATGGAATTAGTAAAGAAAGTCCGCATCTGCGAAGTGGGCCTCCGTGATGGTCTGCAGAATGAAAAAGTTATCCCTACGACGGAACAAAAAATCGAACTGGTCAACGACCTGGTAGACGCCGGCT
>OMUE01000210.1 GCA_900314165.1 uncultured Acidaminococcus sp. | reverse complement strand
AATTCAGACTACGCCGTGCAGCGCACCCTGACGTCTGACTTCTGACGTCTAGCACAAGCCGTGCAGCGCACCCCTAGCCCCTAATCCCTAATCCCTAATCCCTAATCCCCTAATCCCCCAACCTTGACACTTCCTGCTTAATTATTTACATTTCATTCTATCATTGAAAATTTTTCCTGATTCGTATACAATAAAAGTGTATAGCTTTTGCTCTGAATTTCTTACATTTTAGACAGGTTTATTGTAAATTTTTACACAATCAATTAAAAATCAGAGACAGATTCGATTTTTAGATAGAAAAATCGAGAATTAACCCACCACCATCCTACGGATGGTCCCCCGCCCTTGAAAAGGGCGGACTTGAGATGGGTGGGCATATACAGGGGCTGCGGCAGAGGCGCTGCTGGTAGGGGAAAGCGATGTAAGGAGTTTGGAAGATTACGGGCAGAACCATATTGGTCTGCGGGAAATGGAGAGGATTGTAAATGCGGGAGAATTTTGAACTACCTTCTGGGCTGCGGATGTCCTTTACCAATATGTTGGGCGAAGGCAGAATTGTAGAAGAAGACCTGGCAAACATCAAGACCGAACTGCAACGGGCTGTGGACGGCGTAGCCACCATCCGCAAGGAAGGCACGGCCTACAACCACCTGTCCAAGGACGGGGCTCCTGAACCGGTGTATTTCACCCGGCTGCCCTATCCGGATCCGAACCATCCTAACACTCCGGAACTGCTGCAGCGGTTCAAAGACTTCGGCGAAAAGGTCCGGGCCACCAAGGACGTGGTGATTTTCTGCGGCATCGGCGGTTCCTACCTGGGCAACAAGGTGCTGTACGACTGCTTCCAGAACGCGCTGTGGAGCGGTCCCAAGGCGGACAAGCTGCCCACCATCCTGTTTGCCGGCAACAACGTGGATCCGACCATGCTGGAAGATGTCATGGCCAAATCCGCCTTGAAGGCAAAGCATGTGAAAGCTAAGGAAAACCGGCTGACCAATGTTCTCTTGGTGCCCATTTCCAAGTCCGGCACCACCCTGGAGCCTACAGTTTCCTTCCTATATTTGTATAACCATTTCGCCAGCCAGCCTGACACCTACACGGTGGATGGGGCTGTGGTGACGGATGAACGGATGACCAACGGTCCTCTGAATAAATTGGCCAAGAGATTCAACTGGCCGCTGTTCGACGTGCCCAATGGCATCGGCGGCCGCTTCAGCGTGCTGTCGGAACCGGGCCTGGTAACGGCTGCGGTCCTGGGCATGGACATTCCGGAACTGCTGCGGGGTGCCCGGGATATGGATACCTGGTGCCAGTCCGACAAGGTGGAGGACAATCCGGCTTTGTACAACGCAGCCCTGAAATTCGTGGGCAAGAAATTCCACGGCTGCTCCATTGAAATCTTCATGCCTTACGCTATGGATCTGAAGTCCCTGGGCGAATGGTATGTGCAATTGCTGGCTGAATCCCTGGGAAAACGGTACGACCGCCGGGGCAACGTGATCCATTACGGCCGGACACCTGTGGTGGCCATCGGTACCACGGACATGCATGCCCAGACCCAGATGCACCAGGACGGCATCCGGGACAAGGTGGTCCAATTCCTGTGGGTGGACGCTATGGAAGGCCGGCTGACCGTGAAGAATCCGTTCCCGGATATTCCGGAATTTGCCAAGGACGATGGCCTGGATGTGGGCAGCGCCCTGAAGGCAGCTATGGAAGCCAACGAAAACGCCCTGTCCAGCGACAAGCGGTTGAACGCACGGTACATGCTGCCGAAGCTGAACGAATATTATCTGGGACAGATCTTCTTCTTCCTGATGCTCAGCATCGCCTACGAAGGGGAGCTGGCGGATGTGGACGCCTTCGACCAGCCCGGCGTAGAAGTGTACAAGCGGATTATGAATAAGAAGCTGGCGGAACGGTAAAAAGCGAAGAGCGAAGAGGGGGTGCGCTGCACTGCCCCCTCGCCATAGCTGACGCTATGGCCCTCTCCCCCTACGGGGGCGACAACGACACCATATTTAGGAGGTTTTGAACTTGAGTATACAGAGAGTGCGGAAGGCAGTGATTCCTGCTGCGGGATTCGGGACCCGGTTTTTGCCGGAAACGAAGGCGATGCCGAAGGAAATGCTTCCTATTGTAGATAAGCCTACGATCCAATATATAGTAGAAGAAATCCAGGCCAGCGGCATCGAGCAGATCCTGATCATTTCCGGCCATGCCAAACGGGCCATCGAAAACCATTTCGATTCCTCTCCGGAACTGGAACAGCATCTGTACGAGTCCGGCAAGATGAAGCTGCTGAAGGAAATCCGTAAGATCTCCGACATCAAGATCCACTATGTGCGGCAAAAGTACATGCGTGGGCTGGGGGACGCCATCCTGTGTGCCAAGGAATTTATCGACGGGGAGCCTTTCGGGGTCATCCTGGGGGACGACATCGTGTACACGGGCAACGGGGAACCGGCCCTGCGGCAATTGATGGACCAGTATGACAAGACCGGGGGCACGGTCATCGGCTGCCAGACGGTACGGCCGGAACAGGTGAGCTCCTACGGCATCATCGACGGGGTGGCTACGGACGACCCCAACCTGCTGAAGGTTCGGGACATGGTGGAAAAACCCAATGTGGAGGAAGCCCCCAGCCGGTTTGCCGCTCTGGGCCGGTACGTGATCACGCCGGATGTGTTCGATGTGCTGGAACAGACCAAGCCCGGCAAGGGCGGGGAAATCCAGCTGACGGACGCCCTGCGGGTCATGGCTCACAACGAATCCGTGTACGCCTATAATTTCTCCGGCAAGCGGTACGATACGGGGGATAAGCTGGGCTATCTGAAGGCTACCGTGGAATTTGCTTTGCGGCGGGAGGACCTGGGTCCTGCGTTCAAAGAATATCTGCTGAGCATGGCGGATAAAATCAAGGAATAATGGGGAAAGGTCTTTAGGCTCGAGTAAAGAAAGATATCATTAACTTTCAAAATAACTCGAAATAAACACTGCCTTCCGATACGAATCCGTAGGGGTTCATCGTAAGATGAACCCACCAGGCATGTTCATTTAAGGAATTCTTGGTGGGCGCATCTTACGATGCGCCCCTACGGTTATTTGTCGAAGTATTGTGTTAAAATGACCAAAGAATAATTGCTAATGAGCTTTCAACGCTATTTTTCTGTACAAATTCCGCATTTTGTGTTAGTCTATTAGATATAGTGCGTGTATTATAAGAAATTAAATCTTATTGACACAATAGAGTAGGAGGACCAGGTATTATGTATGAGGCAGACAACGAAAATTTAGACCAGCCTTTGGAAAAAATAAAGGTCATTGGTGTAGGCGGTGGCGGTAATAACGCCGTAGACCGTATGATTGAAGCGGGCTTGCAGGGTGTAGAATTCATCGCTGTAAACTGCGATGCACAACAATTAAAGAAATCTACGGCTCCCACGAAAATCCAGATCGGTGAAGACATCACCAGAGGTCTGGGCGCAGGGGCTAATCCTGAAGTTGGTGAAAAATCCGCTGAAGAATCCAAGGAAGCGCTGGCAGAAGCTGTCAAAGGTGCAGACATGGTCTTCATTACTGCAGGTATGGGCGGCGGTACCGGTACCGGTGCAGCTCACGTAGTGGCAGAAATGGCTAAACAAGCCGGTGCTCTGACTGTAGGCGTTGTGACGAAACCCTTCTCCTTCGAAGGCCGTCGTCGTTTCAACGTAGCTGAACAGGGCATTGCCAACCTGAAATCCAAAGTGGATGCTTTGATCACCATCCCCAACGATCGTCTGCTGCAGGTAGCCGACAAGCGGATGTCCTTCAAAGATTCCTTTAAACTGGCCGATGACGTACTGCGTCAGGGCGTGCAGGGCATTTCCGACCTGATTTCCGTGCCCGGCCTGATCAACGTGGACTTTAACGACGTGAAAGCCGTTATGACCAACGCTGGCAGCGCTATGATGGGTATCGGCACCAGCAAAGGCGACGAAGGCGCTGCTGCGGCTGCAGAAGCTGCTGTGAAGAGCCCGCTGCTGGAAAGCACTGTAGAAGGCGCTAAGGGCGTGCTGCTGAACATCACCGGCGGCCCCAACATGTCCCTGTTCGACGTAAACGAAGCTTCCAAGATCATTACGGACGTAGTGGATCCCGATGCCATCATTATCTTCGGTGCTACCATCGATGAAAACATGGAAGACGAAATCCGCGTCACCGTGATCGCTACGGGCATTGACGAAGGCAAAAGCGGCAATCCCGACCTGAAACCGAAAAATTTTGTAAAGCCGGAAACCCAGACCAGCCGGTTCACGAAGGCTGCTGAAACGGCTGCTGCCTCCAAGGTTAGCGGCTTCACTTCTCCTACCTCGGAGATTCCGCCCTGGATCAAAAGCCACAACAAATAAGCGGCAGGGGGTATAGGGTATGAAGTGTCCATTCTGTAAACATGAGGATACTCGTGTCATCGATTCCCGTACCATCGACGATGGGGCCTCCATCCGGCGACGGAGAGAGTGTCCGGAGTGCGGACGGCGGTTTACGACCTATGAGAAGTACGAACAGGTGCCGCTGCTGGTCATCAAAAAGGACGGCCGGCGGGAAATGTTCGATAACAAGAAAATCCTGGCCGGGCTGTTGCGGGCTTTCGAAAAGCGGCCTTTTACCTATGATCAGATTCAGGGACTGGCGGCAAAAATCGAGGCAGAGGTCCGGGCTACCGGGGAAAACGAGATCAAGTCTTCCCAGATCGGGGAGAAGGTCATGGAACATCTGGAGAAGATCGACCAGATTGCCTATGTCCGTTTTGCCTCCGTGTATCGTCAGTTTGCCGATGTAAACAGCTTCATGCAGGAAATCCAGAACATGCTGAAGAAGAATAATGGGGCTGGAAAATAAGTTCAAAACGACTGTGAAGGGGACTTCACAGTCGTTTTCTTGTATAGAAGTGAAAAGTGAAGAGTGAAGAGGGTGCGCTGCACTGCCCCCTCGCCATAGCTTACGCTATGGCCCTCTCCCCCTACGGGGGCGACAGCCCGCCGGACAGGGCGGAGCCCTTCTACATCACACTACATGTTCTCGTATGCACGTATGCACGCAAACACGTATGCACGGAACTTGTAATCCGTGGTAAAATATAATTAATATGTACCCAGAAAGGCGGAGAGCTATGAAACAGTATGATGCACGGAATCTGTCCATGGTATT
>OMUE01000217.1 GCA_900314165.1 uncultured Acidaminococcus sp. | reverse complement strand
TTGGCAAACCCCTACGGAGTTGAATTTGAAAGTTAATTATGGCTTTCTATACTAGGAACCAGCCCCTAGCCCACTAATTACTGCAGTCCGCCGCACCCGTTTCCGCCCAGCAGATGATGGGCCTTCTCCAAAATATCCTGATCTTTTTCCCGCAGGCACAGATGCTCCAGCTGATGCTGCAGGGTCTCAGGCAGAGCATAGCCCAGTTCATGCCACTGCAGCAGCACTTCCAGGGCCGTATTCCGGTTTATGCTGGCCGGCGAGGTCAGTGCCGCCAGGATCAGGTTCCGTCCCACGCCGGGATAACCGTAGAGCTGGCTGATGACAGCGTTCAGATCCAGGTATTCCTTATTCAATTGCTGTTCCAAGGGCATTTCTTCCCAATCTCCACCCAGAAGCGTGCCCAGAGGCAGCAGCTGTTCATAGAGGTGGATGAGCTGCCGGTTATGGGCGTCATCGTTTGTCAGGGCATAGGGCAGCAGGCTGACCCGGTCCAGAGGCGCCTGCCGCACATAGGCTTCCGCAGCTTCTGCATAGGGCAGCTCCAGAGCTCTTGCCAGGTCAAAGCCTTTCCCTTCTTTCAGCGCTTCCTGCACAGTCTGGGCACAGGCAAAACTGGTCAGGATATCTCCGCACTGCTGCTTCAATGCCAGTTGGGTTTCCCCGTCCAAATGGCTCTCTACATATTGCAGGATATGGAGCACGATGGCATAGTCTTCCACCGTCTTTGCCATGGTTCTGGCATGGGCAAGATACCCCTTAAGCATTCCTGCCGGGTCTTTGATCTCTGAAATGCCCGGTGCCGGTTCATCAGGCAGCAGGGCATCGATGATATTGCCTGCGCCGTGGAAGGCCTTATCTGTCAGCGCAGCCCGTTTTACGACCCCCGGCAGATCCACGCTCTGGGCAATGATCAGGGCCGTATATTCCGGATTCACATCATTATCCCAGCCTTCTTCCAGCATCCACTGCCGGATCTGGGCGGTCTTAGGCTCCAGGACTTCCAGGGCAAAGATCCGTCCCCAGCCGTACACATTCTGTGCGGTACGGAAGATTTCGGACAACCCCGTATCCCAGACGGAAAAATCCCGCAGGCAGAACAGGGTGAATTCATTGCATTGGGCCAGCAGCCGCAACATCTCCGGAAATTCTTCATCGTCGCCCAGATCATAAAATTCCAGCAGCGTCAGGGCGAACTTGATGATTTCCACCTGGTCAGCCTCCATAATGAGGTGGCCGGAAAACCAGATAAGCTTTTCCGGATCGACGGTATCCCGGTGGTCATAGATCCAGTGCTGCAGGGGCAGCACCACCTGATTCATGAGATGCCCTTCCTCCGGGGCAAAATATGCCTTCAGATTCCGTACTGCTTCTCCATAGCTGCCGGCAAGGATCTGCTGCACGACGGCAATAAGTTCCGGACAGGGTTCCTCCCCTTTGTCGCTGCCCGTCACATTGGCTTCCATAAATCCATCGCTGAAGAAGAAACCCTGGCTGCCATCATGGGTCTTCAGGACGCCCATAAGGGAAAAGTCCCGGGGCAGCCGTCCCTGTTCATCTAAATTATCATACAGCACCTGATAGATCGAGGGCTGGGAAAATGCAAAGTCGTCCATAATATCTCCTTTATGCTTCATGGGTATTGACGTATGCTTCAATCCTGGCCAGCCGTTCGGGTGTTCCCGGGTGGTCGGACAGGATTCGGGCAAGGAAGCCCAGGTGCTGTTGCCGGGTGTATTGTTCCAGATGATACAAGCCTTCATACAGATTCCGGCCCAGGCCCAGCTCGCAGGCATAGTTGTCCGCTTCGTATTCATTCTGCCGGCTGCAGAAACGGTTGAACAAGGTCAGCGGATAGTTCAGCAGCAGGTTCCCCACCTGCAGGATGATATTCATGAGGGAAAACACAAGGCCCAGGATGAGTCCCAGGAACGGTACCCACAGCAGCAGCCGGACCAGGTTCATAATGAGCGCATAGCACCAGAAAAAGATCCGGTTGCCCATACTCATGCCCCACATGACCAGCAGGCTCTTCGTATGGCCTTTTTGCAGATGGCCCACTTCGTGAGCCAGGATGCCCGTAAGCTCTTCTTCCGGAAAATAGGCCAGCAGCGGGGCGTTGATGACGATGTTGTCGTCGCCGATAGCGAAGGCATTCAGGGAATTATCCGGGTTCACATACAGGTGGAACTGCCGTCCGTCCAGCCGGGCCCGCTCCAACACCGGTGCCAGCGCTGCCTGGAACTTGCTCAGGGCTTCTCCCCGGGCAGGCTTATAAGGGCTGAAGAACAGCATCAGCCGTTGGAAAACCGGCAGCCTGGATAAGATTGCCGGGACGAAGATCAGCAGCGTGAAGAACGCATACTGATTCTGTTCGATCTGCCGGATCAGGGCATCTCCCGACACCCCCAGGAACAGATGCAGCACCAGGAAGAAGAAAGGCAGATACAATCCCAGCATGATGTAGTTCACAAAATAGGTTATAAGGACAAGGCCTATGGTCATGGAATCACCTCCGTACAAGAAAACCGGGAAGAATAGCATGTTCTTCCCGGTTTTAAAGCAAAGGATCTTACTTCGTGAAGGCGTCAGTCAGAGGAGGAACGATCTGTTTCTTCCGGGACAGGACCTTGGGCAGATGATAATGGCCATCTGCTTCCGCAGCACCGAAAGCCTTGTCCAGAACGTCCTTGTTCTTGCCCGCCACCAGCAGTTCCGTCACTTCTTCCATAATATCCGTCACCATGAGCAGAGCCGTATCGGATTCGCCGGCAGAAACCATGGCATCCAGAGCCTTCTGCAGCTCCGGCCATTTTGCCTTGGCCTTGGCGCCGTCCATGACGTTTACCTGGGCTACCGTGACTTTGCCTTGCGGGAAGTCGAATTCTTTCAGGTCCCCGTGGCAGATTTCTTCAGCGGATTGGGAATTGATAGCAGAACCGGCCTGGAGCATTTCCAGAGCATAGCCTTGGGGATCCTTGATACCGGCGATTTCGGCCAGGGCACCGGCAGCTTCCTTATCGGCCGGCGTCGTAGTCGGGCTCTTGAAATACAGGGTATCAGAGCTGATGGCACTGAACAGCAGGCCTGCCACAGCCGGCGTCAGGGTGACATTCTTTTCCTTCGTAATCTGATAAATGATGGTAGCGGTGCAGCCTACGGGCTGGATCCGTACCGTCAGGGGAGCAGCGGTCACAATGCCGCCCAGACGGTGATGGTCCACCACTTCCAGCAGGTTGGCTTTGTTCAGGCCGTCCACAGCCTGAGCCACTTCGTTGTGGTCTACCAGGATCAGGTTCTGGCCTTCATCCACATGGTCGATGAGGGTCGGAGCTTCTACTTTGAAATAATCCAGCACAAACTGGGTTTCGGCGCTGACTTTGCCGGCCCGGCAAGCCTTGACGTCTTCCCCTAATTGTTGTTTTACGTAAGCGTAAGATAATGCAGAGCAGATAGAATCCGTATCCGGGTTCTTGTGGCCCGTTACGATGGTATAGTTTTCCATACAAGCATCTCCTTGTGTAATAGTAGAAATATTATAGCATACCACATTATAGAGTGGCAAAATAAAAAATGAATTGCCATGGCAGGGTCTTTAGCTTTTGGTCTTTTGCCGTAGGAAGAAATTTGACTTTGGCAAATTTTAACCATAGCTAAAGACTAACGACAAATGACTAAAGACTAATTTTATAATTTTCTAAACCTCCCCATGACCTTCCGGGCCTGATGGAAGCCGTCCAGGGCAGCACTCATGATGCCGCCGGCGTAACCGGCTCCTTCGCCCGTAGGATACAGGCCGGGGCAGTTGACGCTCTGGCCATCTTCCCCACGCACGATGCGCAAGGGTGCCGAGGTCCGGGTCTCTATGCCGATCATGAGCCCTTCCCTGCTGAAACCGGGCAGGCGCCGCTCAAAATCATGCAAGCCTTCCACCAGTGCTGCACTGACCGGTGCCGGCAATACCTTACGCAGGTCTGCCAGCACAAGGCCCGGCCGGTAGCTGGGCCGGAAGGATACGGCCAAATCCGGCTTTGTCCCATTCACAAAGCTGCGGCTGCTTTGGGCCGGTGCCCGGTAGTCCTTGCTGACGCTGTAGGCCAGCTGTTCGTACTTCCGCTGGAATTCCATGCCTCCCAAAGGTCCCGGTGGGAAATCCTGCGGGTCCACGCTGACCACCAGGGCACTGTTGGCCAGGCCCGTATCCCGTTTAAAAGGGCTCATGCCGTTGACGACCAGCCCTCCCTGCTCGGAAGCAGAGGCCACAACCTGGCCCCCGGGGCACATGCAGAAGGAATAGACAGCCCGACCGCTTTTCGGGTCATGGAACACCAGGGCATAGTCCGCCGCTCCCAATTTGGGATGGTGCGCAAGTTTTCCGTATTGGGCTTTATTGATGAGTTCTTGTTCGTGCTCGATGCGTACGCCCACGGCAAAAGCCTTGGCTTCCACATGGATGCTGCGTCTCACCAGCATTTCATAGGTATCCCGGGCGCTGTGGCCGCAGGCCAGGATGACTGCATTGGTGTCCAGCCATTCTGTTCCGTTCAGCTGTACCGCTGTCAGACCACGCTCCGGTTCCAGGCGGAAATCCGTCACCTGGGTTTCGTAGCGAATCTCTCCCCCGGCCTTTTTGATCTGGCTGATGAGCCCTGTGACCATGAGCCGCAGTTTGTCGGTGCCCACATGGGGCTTCTGTTCCGTCAGAATTTCTTCAGGAGCACCGGCTTTGACAAAAGTTCCCAGGATATGGCTGATGACAGGGTCATTGACTCTCGTCGTCAGTTTCCCGTCGGAAAATGTCCCGGCTCCCCCGGCCCCAAACTGCACGTTGCTGACCGGATCCAGTTTTCCCGTCTTCCAGAACGTTTCCACATCTTTAATGCGGTGCTGCAGATCCCGGCCCCGTTCCACGACGAGAGGGGCATAGCCGTACCGGGCCAGTTCCAGTGCCGCCAGAAGACCGGCAGGACCCAGGCCGATGACGACGGGGCGGCCGCTGAGGGCAGCCGTACCGAAGACAGGTTCCGGCAAAGGCTTCTCTTCATACAGGCTGATCTGGGGATCTGCCAGCAACCGTTTCTCCTGGGCTTTCGGCACATCCGCTTCCACAAGCACGTGGTACACAAAGCAGATATTGCTCTTGCGCCGGGCATCCACAGCTTTACGCAGGACTTGCGCCCGCCGGATACATCTTTCCGGCAGGCGCAGTTTTTTTGCAGCAATCTGAGTCAGAGTATGCTGGCTGTCCAGCCCTACCCTGATATTATTGATTCGTAGGCGTATTGACATCGGCAGCCCCCTCCTGTGGCTGAGTCTGATTCTGGTTCTGCGGCTGGGCCTGTCCCTGGGCCGGCTGGCTGCCAGGTGCAGCCGTGCGCGTTTCCAGCGTGATTTCTACCAGAGCATTATGCTGGTCGGCCAGCACCTGGTCAGGAATCTGCAACGGCATCCGCAGCTCTACATTACTGGTAATATTATTCAGCACGATGGGTGCTGTCAGGATCTGGTTGATATTCCCCAGGACTTTGGGCTCTGCCGTCAGACGGACAGCGGACGGCGTGATTTTCACATTCTTAATGCTCACACCACTGGGCAGCTTGCCGGACAGGTTTGCCTTGATGGGGAAATCATTGGTCCCCAGCTGCCGTACGATGGTCACGGTCGTATTCACTTTTGTAGGTTCCACCTTCACATCGTACATTTCCCGGCCTGTCTTATCCACGGCCACAGCCGTTGCCTCCGTCGTGAAGTTCTTATCATGATGGCTGATATCCACCATGACCAGGACTTTATCCACCAGGGCGATACGGCCGCTGGGGCCCTTGATGAGTACTTTCTTCGGCTGCATATTCATCTGGCTTACGGTGACGCCGCTGTTGGGCACGCCGACGATCCGCGGTTCGATGTCCATGGCTTTTTCCGCCAGGGCATCCGTTTCCAGCTGCAGCAGGCTGGGCGTCACTTCTGCTATTTCTCCCATGCGGACAGTTGCCAGCACATTATACGTATTGCGGCCCTTCGGTGCATCCGAAAAGTCAATATAAGCCCGGATATCCCCTTCCCGCAATACAGCAATCTGGGACCGGGTGCCGCTGACCTTCACGTCCACTGTTTCCGGCAGGTCCTTGACGACCATATCTTCCGCCAAATTTACCGCATTCAGGGGGACCCGGAACATCTTCGTCGTAATGGGGTTCTGCTCATTCATGACGTAGACCCACAGCACACAGGCCGCTGCAAGGGCCATAAGGCGCATGAGCCACACATGGATCCGGCTGTTTTTATCATCCTTATTCCGATTAGACAGATTCCGTACATTATTCATGACTGCTGTCCCCCTTCTTATCCTCGGTATCAGAGGAACGCAGGCTGTTGAGTTTTGCCAGCAGCGAGTCTTTCCAGTTCAACATAGGCTGCTTCATAACGGGCCGCAGCAAATCCTTGACATCCCGATGGGTCAGATAGCGTTGCAAGGCGCCGCCCCGGGCCAGGGACACAGCTCCCGTTTCCTCGCTGACGACCAGCACAAGGGCATCCGTCTGTTCGGACAGGCCGATGGCAGCCCGGTGCCGGGTACCCAGCTCCTGGCTCAGGTTTCTGGCTTCCGTCAGAGGCAGCAGGCAGCTGGCGGCCATGATCCGGTCACCCCGGATGATGACAGCCCCATCGTGCAGGGGCGTATTGGGAATAAAGATATTTTCAAACAAAGATGTACTGATCAGGCCATCGATCTGGATGCCCGTCTCTATATAGTCGTCCAGCCCGGTTTCCCGTTCAAAAACGATCAGGGCGCCGATCTTGTTCCGGCTCAGGTCATCTGCCGTCGTTGCTACAGCCTCCAGCATGTTCTCCACCTGCAGCTCGTTCAGCACTGTACTGCGGCGGAATAACTTGCCCCGGCCGATCTGTTCCAAGGCACGGCGCAATTCCGGCTGGAATACGACAGGCAGCGCAATCATGACCATGGTCATGAATTTTTCCAGGATCCAGTTGATGACGTACAGATTCAGCCATTTGCTGACCAGCATGATCAGCAGCAGCATGAGCAGCCCTTTCACCAGAGACGCAGCCCGGGTGTTTTTCAGCATGAGATATAATTTATTTAAGAAAAATGCCACGACCAGGATATCCAGGATATCCAATGGTGTAATGGTATGAAGCAAGCCAATCACATGACTTCCCATTTTTCATCCTCCTTTATCATTGCTTTCTTCATTATATCGGGAATTAGGAGCAGGTGCAAATGGATAATCTGTGAAATAGCGGGATACCTGGATGAGCGAAGAGCAAAGTGAAGAGGCTGCTGCGCAGGTCATTGTAAACCCACCACCGTTGCAAGCAACGGTTCCCCCGCCCTTGAAAAGGGCGGACTTAGTTCGAACCTGCCAGTACACTAGCCCCTGGCCCCGAATCCCTTTATCCTTGCATTCCCAGCCCTCATCCCCTATAATAAATGTATGTTTACACAATGAGGGGGAATGGGCATGCAGAAGTTAAAGAATGGTAAGATTCGTATTTCTTTTTTTATCCTGAGCCTGTTCATCAACTCCCTGGGAGTCGTCCTCATTACAAAATCGGCACTGGGAACCTCATCCATATCCACGCTGCCTTTTGTGCTGAGCCTGTATTTCCCGCTGTCGTTTGGGGCCCTGACCTTTCTCATGAATGTGGCGTTCATCTTCCTGCAATATGCCCTGCTGGGCAAGAAAGGCTTCCCGCCCATCCAGTGGTGCCAGTTCCTCATCAACATCATCTTCAGTCCCGCTATAGACTTCTGGATGTATGTTTTTGCAGATCTCGTCAACCCCTCCCTGCCCCTGGGCCTGCTGTGCGTCGTCCTGGGCAGCATGATCCTGGCTTTCGGAATCTGCCTGGAAGTGGCCTGCCAGCTGCTGCTGGCGCCCGGCGAAGGCATCGTGAAGGCCATTGCCACCGTCATCGGCTGGCGGCTGGGCAGTACGAAGAACGCCTTTGACGCTTCCCTTGTGGTCATTTCCTGCCTCCTGTCCAATATTTTAGGAGGTCTGGGCACATTTACAGGCCTGGGGCTGGGAACACTCCTGTCAGCTGTGTTAGTCGGCCGCTTCGTCAACTTTTTCAACAGCCGCCTGCCGTTCCTCCACAAGCTCTATACACTGAAAGATACCGATTAAAAAGAAAGGATTCCTGCCATGAATATTTTCGCTCTCGCTGAAAAAGAATTTCCTGAAACCGTCCGGCTGCGCCGCCGCTTCCACGAACATCCGGAGCTGAGCAACCAGGAAATACAGACCATTGCCTATCTGGAAACATACCTGCAAGGACTGGGGATCCCGGTCATCAATGTACCGGACGGAGGACTGCTGGGTATCCTGGACAGCGGCCGCCCGGGCAAGACCCTGCTCATGCGCAGCGATGTGGATGCCCTGCCCATCCAGGAAAGTCCCCGGAATCTGGCCGGGCAGAAGTGCTGCGTTTCCCAGGTGCCCGGAATTTCCCATGCCTGCGGCCATGATGGCCATATGGCCATGCTGCTGACAGCTGCCCGGATTCTCGTCACCCATAAAGAAGCCTGGCAGGGCAGGATTGTCCTATGCTTTGAACGGGGCGAAGAAGAAAATGGGGACATCAAGAACCTGCTGCCCTATATTGTCAAGAAATCCGGCCTGACCATTGATGGCTGCTACGCCTGCCACGTGCGCTGGGACATGCCTGCCGGCACGGTGTCCATCGCGCCCGGTGCCGTCATGGCCGGCGGCTGTTCCTTCGTCATCCGGTTAAATGGGACCTTCGGCCATGGGGCCCGCCCGGACCTGGCCAATAATCCTATGGACTGCTTTGCGGACCTGTACGGCCAGCTGAATGCGTTCCGGCTGCGGAAAGTGAATCCCTTTGCCTGCCTGACCTTTTCTCTGGGCTTCGTCCACAGCGGGGAAAAATATAACGTCATCCCGAACGACCTGACATTTGGGGGGACGGCACGGTTCTTCGATTACACGGCGGCAGGCAAGCCTTTTGAAGATTTCCTGCATAATGCCCTGGAACATACCTGCGGCCTGTATGGCTGCACGCCGGAAATCCTGCAGATGCCTCCTGCCTTATTTGAAGCCAGGAATAATGCTGTCTGCGCGGAACTGGGCCGCCAGGGGCTGATTCGTGACCTGGGGCAGCAGGCCGTCCGGGATCCGGCGCCCTGGATGGCTTCGGAATCCTTTGCCCTGATGCTGCAGTTATTCCCCGGAGTCCTGGCCTTTACGGGCATTGCCAATAAGGAAAAAGGCTGTGGCGCCAACCACCATACGCCGGAATTCGACATGGACGAAACCGGCTTGCAGTACGGTTCTGCTATGGCCGTCAGTTACGCCCTGACTTTCCTGAATACGGACTTCGACCCCCAATTCACCCCGAATCCGGAACCGGTGGAACAGCTGGTGCTGAGGAATGTGTGAGTTTCGGAGCTGATTGATTCTGAGTCTTTAGCGAATGAAAAAATCTGTGTACCCTCAGAAATTCTGAAGGTACACAGATTTTATTTTAAATGAAGAATATTTTAAGAATGCCTGTTGCAGAATGCAGCAGGTATCCCTGGCTAAAGACGAATAGCTAATGACCAAAGACCTTTTCCCCTGTTATGCTTTTTCTGCCGTATATGTATTTCCCGCTACGCATTTCAGGGCATAGCCGGTTTTTTCCACCATGCCTTCCAGGATGGCCTGGCGCAGGGTGTAATACGTTTCCGGACTACCGCCAACAGCCGTCCAGAATTTACCGTGGGAATCCTGCACCTGCTGCCAGGTATAAGATTCCGGGTTCTTGTCCACGACTTTGATGGCCAGGTCACAGGGCATACCGTTCAGGAAGGCATTATTGAAAGCCTGATAGATCTGGGCACCGTCACTACCGGCATCCACGGCTCTCTGGGCCCCGAATTCCCGGGCCAGCTTCTCCAGCTGAGGCAGCAGGTCCGTATTGTTGTCCAGCAGGGACTGGATGAGCAGGGCATAGCGGCCTTCTGCTTCCCCAATCCGGTTTTCCAGCCAGCCATGGATATCGTCCGTATCGATGAGTTCATCCAGGGGACGGTCATCATTGACGATAAATTCGTCCGCCTGATGGCCGCCCAGGCTCCAGCCTTTCTCCTCCGCTGCTTTTACAAAATATTGCGTCAGCTGTTCCTGCAGCTGAATCTTATCATACATCCAGAAATGAATCGGTGCTAAAAATGCGCTCATGGTAATTGCCTCCTTAAATGTCCGCCCTTTTCAAGGGCGGGGAACCAACCGTAGGCTGGTGGTGGGTATATTCAAACTCCGGTAGGTTTATTTCTTTCATTAGATAGTCACAGTATACCTAAGATTACGCTCTCCGTCCGTTGTTTAAACAACGAATCAGGAAAGTCTTCGATAAGTGCATCGTAGAAGCCATCCGGGAAGCGGGGAAATAAATTATTTATGAAAGTCTTTGGTCGTTTGTCATTGGTCTTTAGCCAATGGTTATAAAATTTTAAAAAATTTTATATGATTAAATAAAAAACGGATTGCCATATTATAATGGTAATCCGTTTTTTCATAAGCTAAAGACAAAAGACTAAAAACCAAAGACTTAACCAGGCATCTAATCCTTCTTCCTCGGCCAGCAGGGTGTTTCAATGCCGATCATTTCCCCGCTGAATTCGCTGCCATCTTCTTTGACGTAATGTTCAGCTGCGCCTTTTACGTACCTGAAGCCCATGTACAGCAGCGGCACGTTGCAGTACACCATGATGATATTGGCCAGGTCGGAGAAGGCCCACAAGTTGCCCAGGTCGTAGCCGGCAATATTGACCAGGATGCCGAACGTAAGGACTAACAGGCACAGGCAGCGGACAATGCCGAAGATGCTGCGGCTATGGCCCAGACGGGCTGCTGCAATTTCCGGGAACGCCACCATGCCCAGCAGGCAGGTGTAGGCAAACAGGCAGAAGCACAGGGTCAGGGCCAGAGTAACGGCCAGATTCATGCCGGGGGCCGGCGTCAGCTGGGTCACACTCATAAGATACTTCGGCAGTTTGCCGGCTTCTTTCCAGCCTGCCGCATTAGCTGTCCAGACATGGGCCATGACGATGATGAAGCCCGTCATAGTGCAGACGATATGGGTATCCAGGAACACGCCGATGGCGGACAGCAGACCCTGTTCACAGGGATGATGGTCATCAGCAGCTGCTGCAGACATGGTGATGGTACCTTGTCCGGCTTCGTTGGACATCAGGCCCCGTTTTACGCCCTGGACCAGGGCTACGCCAAACATTCCCCCAAAGAAGGCGTCCGGAGTAAAGGCTCCGGTAAATACGGCATTAAAGAAATAGGGAACGGAAGCTGTATTGGAAACAATCAGGAAGATCGTGGTCACTACATAGACAATGGCCATGACAGGAACCATCTTATTCGTTACAGCGGACACCTTCTGGATACCGCCGAACGCCAGGATTGCGGTAGTAATGATGAGGATGGCAGAAACGGCATAATAGAACGTAGATTTCGTAGGGATCGGATTGCCAGAAATCATGGAAGCCATGCTGCCGATAGAGGAAACCACGTTGAAGCCCTGAGCCGGCAGGCAGCCCAACGCATAAAAGATATACAGCAGGGACAGGAATACGCCCACAGCCTTGCTGCCGTGGAACAAGGCACTGCCATAAAAAGGCAGGCCGCCTACGAATTCGCTGCCTCTTTTTTCCTTAAACAACTGGGCCATGGTACCTTCTACAAAAGCTGTGGCCATGCCGAAGAAAGCAGAAACCCACATCCAGAACAGGGCACCCGGACCCCCTACAGAGATGGCCCCCGTTACGCCCAAAATATTGCCGGGGCCTACCCGCATAGCTGAGCTGAGCATGAACGCTGCCAGGGGAGAGATACCCGTCTGGGCGCTCTTGCGTTTGCTGAGCAGGCTGACAGCCTGGGGCAGATGGGTCAGCTGGATGAAGTGGAGCCGGAACGTAAAATAGATACCGGAGCCCACCAGGACGAAGATGGCTAAAGAAAAACTGCCCAATAAAGGAATGTTTTTATACCATCCGAACATTGTCGGAATATCCCAAAAGAAGTCTGACAATGGTCCAACAAATTTTAATACAGAATTAATCCATGAAAATACATTTTCCACAATTTCCCCTCCTTTTTGTATAATTATTGTAACGATTTCTGTTGATTTAGTTATACTATACCACATTTTTGCTAAATTACAAGAATAAAGGGAAATTTTATGAAAAAGCGAACAGAATGTGATAAAATAAAACATATTTTTCATCCATTTTTTTCACAAAGGAGCACTTATGTATGGAACCCATTGATGTAGGCATCTTATCCCTCATTCCCCCGGCCCTGGCAATCACTCTTGCCCTGATTACGAAAGAAGTTATCTCCTCCCTTATGCTGGGCATCCTGTCCGGCGGCCTGATTTACGCCCTGAACACCGGAAAAGGCCTTGTGGACATGGCTGCATTGGCCTTTGAAGTCATGTCTAAGACGGTAGGCACTCCCGACAAGTTCAACATCATCCTGTTCCTGGCCCTGTTAGGAGCCCTGGTCTGCGTCGTCACAAAGGCAGGCGGTTCCCAGGCTTATGGCCAGTGGGCCGTAAAACGCATCACCAGCAGGCAGTCAGCCGAACTGGCCACCAGCTTTCTGGGCATCCTGATCTTCATCGATGACTATTTCAACTGCCTGACCGTTGGTACCGTTATGAAGCCGGTGACGGACAAGTATCGGATTTCCCGGGCCAAACTGGCGTATATCATTGATACGACTGCTGCTCCCGTCTGCATTATCGCCCCCGTTTCCAGCTGGGCGGCAGCCGTAGGCTCTACGCTGTTTGAAACAGGCGCTTTCTCCAATGAATTGTCCGCCTTTTTCGCCACGATTCCTTATAATATGTATGCTATTTTATCCATCATCATGGTGTTCGCCCTGTCCCTGACGGATTTGGAATTTGGTCCTATGGCCGGCGCAGAACAGACGGCAGAGGAAACAGGAGAGCTGGGCGCGATCGACCAAAACCTGGAAAGCAATGACCCGCTGACCGGTTCTAAAGCTACCGTATGGGATTTGATCATCCCCATCACCGCACTGATCATCTTCACCATCCTGGCCATGCTGTACACCGGCGGTTACTGGTCCAAGGGCCTGTCCCTCCAGCAAGCGATTGGGGAATGCAATTCTTCCGCTGCCCTTGTGATGGGTGGTTTCTGGTCGCTGCTGGTGACCATGCTGCTCTTTGTGCCCCGGGGACTGCTGACGTTCAAGGATTTTATGAGCAATATCTCCACCGGTATCAACACCATGGTACCGGCCTATATCATCCTGACCCTGGCCTGGACCATCGGTTCCCTGTGCCAGAACTATCTGGGTACCGGTAAATATATCGGCATGCTGGTCCAGACCAGCCACATCCCCACAGAACTGATTCCGGCTATCGTCTTCCTGGTAGCATCCGGCTTGTCCTTCTCCATCGGCACGGCCTGGGGTACGTTCGGTATCTTCATCCCCATTGTGGTCTTCATCTGCAAAGCAGCGCCCAGCGAGATTATGACCGTGACCCTGGCTGCTACGCTGGCCGGCTCCGTCTTCGGCGACCACTGCTCCCCCATTTCCGATACGACGATCCTGTCCTCTTCCGGAGCAGGCTGCAACCATATCCAGCACGTATCCACCCAGATTCCCTATGCCTGCCTGGTGGCCCTGTGCTGCTTCGTCAGTTACATCGTCGCCGGTTATACCAGGGGCAGCGCCATCGCTACCGTGGCTACAGGGATCATCCTGCTGGCCGTCAGCCTGATTGTACTGCACAAGCATGCCAAAGCGCGTTTGACAAAGAAAAACTAGTATAGAAAACTATAATTAACTTTCACTTATAACTTAATATGTACATCAAATTCCGATATGACCCGTAGGGGCTTATCGTAAGATAAGCCCACTAAAGCATATTCTTATCAGGAATCCTTGGTGGGCGCATCTTACGATGCGCCCCTACGGTTGCGAATTTTAGTGTAGGTGTTTAATATGAAAGTTATTTGTGGTCTGTTGTACTGGTACGACAAAAAGGAAAAAAGAAAGAGGCTGTGAATTTTTTCACAGCCTCTTTCTTACTATATGCGTTTTCGTCGGATGCTATTTTACGATGGTTACCGGGCAATGCGCCGTCTGGGAAACCTTCGTGCTGACGCTGCCCAGGAAGAACCCGGCCAGGACACCCATGCCACGGTTCCCCATGATGATCAGGTCTACGGCACTCTTTTCTGCCTCAGATACAATGCGCTCTGCCGGATCGATATCCACCATCTTCTTATAGCTGATCTTTGCAAAGCCTGCTTTTTCCACAGCCCGTTTGGCTTCTTCCAGAGGGCTCAGCTTCTTAGATTCTATATCCTTTCCATCGGCATCCTTCAGTTTCGGTTTGATCCGGCTTAGATCATAAGGAATATCAATATTCATAACGATGATTTCTGCGTCTACGTTGCGTGCCACTTCCATGGCAAATTCCAAAGCCCTCAGAGCCGTGCTGGAACCGTCCACAGGAACCAGGATCTTCTTAATCATACAAGCCACCCTCCTTACGCCAGTTCTTCTTTATTTTACAATTAACACCGGTACATCCGCATATTGGGAAACCTTGGAGCTGACACTGCCCAGGAAGAATTCCGCAATACCGCTAAGGCCCCGGCTTCCGATCACGATAGCCGTACATTGTTTTTCTTTACAGATTGCCAGGATCCGTTCAGAAGGATGACCAACTTCCAGGTCAAAATCCTTTTTACCTGTAAAATCCTTCAATTTGTTTTTTGCTGTCTGCAGCACGCTGCCGCCGATCTTTGCCAATTCCGCATTGCCCTGGCTGATCGTTGCCTGATCCAGAGGCACAATCAGCATTGCTGAATTATTATAGGGCTGGATGACATTGACTACATACAGCTCGCCCTTAAAGGCTGTTGCCAATTCTTTGGCTTCCTGCAGAGCCCGCCAAGACGTTTCAGAACCATCAACCGGAACCAGGATTTTCTCAAACATACAACCCACCTCCTCAATGGCTGTCTCCATCCTTTTCCTTCATTGATTATATTCTACATAGCTTAAAAAATCCCTGCTAAAAAAGGCAAAATTTTCAAATTTTTTATCGTTTTTTAATCTTAACGGATCTTTAGCAATTGGTCTTTTGTCTTTTGCCAATGGTTAAAATTTACCGGAGTAAATTTTCAATAAATAATAAGGAAACGGTTTACCGGATTCAGAGGTATACCGTTTCCTTCATTCGCTAAAGACTAATGATCAATGACTAAAGACAGATAAATTTATTTAATCACAAACACCGGCACTTTGGCATATTGGGAAACCTTGGAGCTGACGCTGCCCAGCAGGAATTCTTCTATGCCACTGAGGCCCCGGCTGCCGATGACGATGGAATCCACCCCGGTTTCCTTTTCCTTAGCCAGGATGATTTCTGCCGGGTTACCGGTTTCTTCTACATAAGAAGCCTTGCCCTTAAAAGCAGCTAACCGATTCTTAGCCTCATCCAGGATGCCCTGTCCCGCCTTTTCCAGCTCCTCATTATTCCGTTTCATGACGGACTGGTCGATTGCCACCTGCAGCAGGCTGATATTGTCATAAGGGACTGCCACGGTCAGGACCACCAGTTCACCCTGGAACTTTTCCGCCAGGCTGCGGGCTGCCTCCAACGCATTCCACGCTGTCTCCGAACCATCAATGGGTACTAAGATCTTTTGGAACATCTTCATCCCTCCTTATTCTTCCCGTTACTATAGTATTCGCTGATCCCGGGTAAAAATCCTTTATTTTCCTGCCTGTTTCTATTTAAGAGCCTTATGGGCCGACTGTCTGGCTTCTTCCCGCCGTTTCCTCTTTTCGGCCGCCCTTTGGGATTTCACGCTGACCTTACGATGGATAAGCTCATGGGGTTCCGGGGAATCATCATGTTTGGAGCGGGAATACGTGAGCAGGATGGCCAGGGCAAACAGGGGGATTGCCGCCAGCACAAGGCGGGTATTGCCTCCAGAAATCAGCACGAGGAAATCCCAGCCGCAGACGGACAGGGCCACGATGACGAACTGGGCCACTTTGGCCTTCGTCCCCACCATGCCAAAAAAGTGTACGCTGATGCCAACGGCGATGAAGGCCATGGCGATTGAGACAACGGATAACATTGCTAGCAAAATATAAAAATCCATAATTCTCCCTTTTTACTCGTTCTTCAAGATTTTAAAGTTCTGGCTTTCTTTCGATAATTGGAACATCAATTTCTGCATAGAGGTATGGGATAAATCCCCCAGGATGGTCAGATCGAATGTAACCGTTCCTTCCGGCCTGTTGAAGCTCAGCAGTTCCATGTATTGCATATTATAGCCATAATCCCCCACCATGTTCAGGATGCTGCTCATGGCATTGGGCCGGTCCGGCCGTGTCAGACGGACGGTTACCCGGCGGCCTCCCGGTCTGATCTCTATGTCCTTAGCCAGTTGGGCAAAGAGCTCCGGATTCCAGTCAAACAACAAGCCATATTGGTACATGCGGCTGGTCTCCATGATTTTCCGCACCACAGCCAGATATTCCGGTTTCCGGTCTTCCGGTATCCCCTGTCCCAGCCGTTCCAGGATGGCCTGTTCCCGGTCCGCCCGGTAAATATTCGTTTCTCCTGCGGCCTGCTTCGTCTTGGCCACTTCTAAAGAACAATCCAGCCGCTCCATGAGCAGTTCCCGGATCTTCGGATCGATCGCATCGATCTTTGCCCGCACTTCCTGCAATGTCATCGAAGACAACCTCCTTAGGACCACAAACGGAGACTAGAATACGTATCCTAGTCTCCGCCTGTTATATTCCCGTTCTTACTTTTCTTCCTGCAATTTCCGTACGGCTTCGTCGCCCACTTCTTTCGTCGTGGCCGTACCACCCATATCCGGAGTCAGCACTTTCTTTTCCACCATCATCTCTTCGATGATTTCGATCAGGCGGCTGCCCCACTTCTTTTGGCCGAAGAAGTCCAGCATTTGCGAAGCGGACCAGATGGAAGCCAGAGGATTGGCTTTGCCCTGTCCGGCAATATCCGGAGCACTGCCGTGGATCGGTTCAAACATGGACGGATATTTCCGTTCCGGGTTCAGGTTAGCCCCTGCTGCCAGGCCCAGACCGCCGCTGATGGCAGCGCCCAGGTCCGTCAGGATATCCCCGAACAGGTTGGAGCAGACCACGATCTGATACCGTTTCGGATCTTTCACCATGAACATGCTGGCCGCATCTACCAGATAGGAGTGGGTCTCCACTTCCGGATATTCCTTGCCCACTTCTTTAAAGATCTGATCCCAGAACACCATGGAGTAGTTCAGGGCATTGCCCTTGCTGATGCTGGTCAGTGTCTTATGTTCCTTCTTTGCCAATTCATAAGCATAACGGATGATCCGTTCGCAGCCGAAGCGGGAGAACACACCATTCTGAATGACCGTTTCCCGGGGCGTATCTTTGTACAGCCAGGCACCGGAGCCGGCATATTCCCCTTCACTGTTTTCCCGGACAAACACCATGTCGATGTCTTCCCGTTTCACGTCTTTCAGAGGGCAGGGTGCCCCTTTCAGCAGCTTCACAGGACGCAGGTTGACGTATTCATCGAAATCGTGGCGGATGCGCAGCAGCAGATCCCGGAGAGAGATGTGGTCAGGCACACCGGGATAACCCACAGCACCCAGATAGATGGCATCAAAATGGCTCAGGGTTTCAATGCCGTCTTTCGGCAGCATTTCACCGGTCTTCAGATAATATTCACAACCCCAGGGAAAATACGTGAAATCAAATTGGAAAGAACCATCCAGCTTTGCGGCAGTTTCCAACACTTTGATCCCTTCTGCCAATACTTCCGGGCCGATGCCGTCCCCGGCGACGACAGCGATCTTGTAAATCTGCTTATCCATATGCTCTTCTCCTTTTTACTGGTAGTCTGCTGCGCAGTGTCCTGTTTTCTCAGATAGCAGACACAGGGCAGGCAGCTTCATGGTACACTTCATCCTCTTCTTCATCCACAGTCGTTACAGATGCCACCCGTTCCCGCCATACCAGGTCGTAGGGTTCAAACACCACCTGCCTGTAGTTATCCAGATCCATGACCGTGCCATCCCAGTCAGAGTCAATGCGGCCGGTCTGCTTGATGAGGATATCGTACAGGATGGCATAGGTCACGCCATCTTTCGGATCTTTTTCAATGATTGTGCTGTAGGGCAGCGTCTTGTGGTAGACCAGTTCCAGATCTTTATACTTGAAATGGAAGCCGCAGCGCATCCGGCAGCCATCCAGGCCAATATAGGAGGCCACACGTTTCAGATCCTGCAGGATCTTGTCATGGGGCTGGTCATACAGGTTCTCCGGCGTCGTTTCCGTATAATCGAAACGGAATTGGATGGACGGAGCATGGACTTTGCGGAACCGTTCCATAAAGGGAATGAGCTGGTCCGCAGGATAATGCTTATACAGCACGCAGTTGATGCGGAATTTCACCGGCAGCTTAGCCAGCAGTCCATCATTGGATTCCTGGACATAGTGCTGCATATGCCGGGAAATATTGATGCACGTAATCTTATTCCGGTTTCTTTCCAGGAAATCCAGCACTTCTTCTTCCGTCTGGGTTTTGGAAACGGGCAGCGTGGTGTTGATATAGACCTTATGGGTGGTATCCAGGTGGTCCAGCATCTTCTGCAGGCTGTCCAGGTTAGCCAGCGGTTCCCCGCCCGTAAACACGAAATCACAATAGGGCGTAAGGGCATTCATGATATCGATGCTCTTACAGATCTTTTCCAGGGAAAAGCCCGTCGTATCGGCGTATTCTTCCTTATTCACACAGAACGGGCAATTATTGTTGCAGTCATACGGAACGAACACGGTCACCGTAGCGCCGCCATTTCTGGTTTTGTACGGATACACGGCAGATTCCATAGCGTTTTTCACTCTTTTAATCATTCGAATCCCCTCAACCTTTGCCAGTCGGGCTCCTGCCAACTGTTCCTTCACACTTCAATAATCTATTTTACCATAACTTCACTTTTCATTCCAATATAAATTTGCTTTGATGTATAATAGCATTGTAGATTTTCAAGGAGTAGATAATTATGATATCAATCCTACCGGAATTTTTCAACGATTTTCACTGTAAAGCAGGCAGCTGCGCCCATACGTGCTGCCAGGTCTGGGAAATCGACATTGACGAGGATACGGCGGACTACTACCAGTCCCTGCCCGGACCCCTGGGAGAAAAGATCCGCCATTCCATGGCAAAAGAAGGGGACACCTGGCATTTTACGCTGAATGACAAAGGCTTCTGCCACCTGCTGGACGAACAGGGGCTGTGCACCATCATCAAAGAACTGGGAGAAGACGCCCTGTGCGACATCTGTACCGTCCATCCCCGCTTCTTCACCTACGTGGATGACTATATCCTCTGCGGTGAAGGCCTGTGCTGCGAGGAAACCTGTGAGCTTATGGCCAAACTGCAGGGGCCCTTGCAGTTTATCGATGAAGATACGGGCAGCCCGCTGTCATTTGAAAATCTGTTGGAAGGCATGGGACTGGCCATCCCGAAGGAACATCTGCATTTCTCTCCCCGGCCTGAGGAACAGGCTTACCGGCAGCTGCTGGCAGATCTGGCCGCTACGGAACCCATCGACCAGGCCTGGACGGACCGGATGGCGTACCTGTCCGCCCATGTACTGGAAATCACACAAACGGCCCGGGAATACAAAACCACTTATGCTGCAGATCTGTTTGACCGGCTGTACCAGTATATCTTCTATCGCCAGCTGGACAAGGCTGATACCTACGGTATGCTCACCCTGGCAGAATATGCCCGGCAGAGTACGGAATACATCTATCTGGAAACAGCCCTGACCCATGATGCCAGAGAAGCCATGCGCCGCTGGAGCGAACAGATCGAGTATGATACAGAGAATGTGGATCTCTTGTGTAAGGATATAGCGAAGAGCAATAATTGAAAAATGAAAAGAGGCTATTAGTCTTTTGTCGTTTGTCATTAGCTGTAGTTGAAATTTGCCACAGGCAAATTTCTTCCTTCGGCCAAAGACTATCAGCAAAAGACTAATGACCTCTAAAAGAAAAGAAGGGACTGCGAAATCACAGTCCCTTCTTCTCTTTAAACTCCACCAATTCCATCCCGTGGTCGCTGGCCAGCATTTCCTGAGCCAGTTTGTCCGGATAGGGATGGGCGTAGACGATGCGCCGGATACCGGCATTGATGAGGATCTTGCTGCACACCACACAGGGTTGGTGCGTACAATACAGCGTAGCCCCCGAAGTGGACACTCCGTTGACCGCTGCCTGGATGACAGCATTCTGTTCCGCATGGATGCCCCGGCACAGCTCGTGGTTCTGTCCGCTGGGCACATGGAGCTTCTCCCGCAGGCACCCCACCTCTTCGCAATGAGGCAGGCCCTTCGGCGTGCCGTTATAGCCCGTGGCCAGGATCTGCCGGTCTTTGACCAGTACGGCCCCTACCTTGCGCCGCAGGCACGTAGACCGCTTGGCCACCACGTGGGCGATTTCCATGAAATAACTATCCCAATCCGGTCTGTCCATGTCAGCCCACCGTACCGAAGACTCTGTCACCGGCATCACCCAGGCCGGGAACGATGTAACCGTGTTCATTCAGATGGTCGTCCAGGGCTGCCGCATAGATGGGCACTTCCGGATGGACCTTGTTCACGAGCTTCACCCCTTCCGGAGCAGCCACCAGGCACATAAACCGGAAATTGTGATACCCTTCCGCCTTCAGCATGGACAGGGCCGCAACCGCACTGCCACCCGTTGCCAGCATGGGATCGATAAGGATGATTTCCGCATCCTTGTCCTTGGGAATCTTGCAATAGTATTTGATCGGTTCCAGGGTTTTTTCGTCCCGGGTCAGGCCGATATGGCCCACATTGGCTTCCGGCAGCAGATCCATGACCGCATCCAGGAATCCCAGGCCCGCCCGCAGGATGGGCACCACGGTAATGCCGGAAACAGCCAGTTCATAGCCCGTCGTTTCTTCCAGGGGCGTCGTCACCTTCACTTCCCGGACAGGCAGGTCCTTCGTGACTTCAAACAACAGCAGCTGGGCAATCTGATCCAGCAGCTGGCGGAATTCTTTCGGAGCCGTAGCCTTGTCCCGGAGCCTCGTCATTTTTTCTTTGATAATCGGATGATTGACTACATTGATCTGCATAGGATATGCGCTCCTTTATCACATACCGGGATAAATCGGATATTTTTCACACAGTACCTGGACCCGTTTAGCCGCTTCTTCTTTGGCTGCTTCATTGCCGGGATTGCTGAGCACCAGGCCGATGATCTTCGCAACTTCCGTAAAGTCCGCTTCCTTGAAACCACGGGTCGTGGCAGCCGGGGAACCCAGACGGATGCCGCTGGTCACAAACGGGCTGGCAGGGTCGTTGGGAATGGTGTTCTTGTTGCAGGTAATACCCACATCATCCAGCATTTTTTCGGCTTCCTTACCGGTCAGGCCCTTGCTGCGGGTATCAACCAGGCACAGATGGTTATCCGTACCGCCGGACACCAGGCGCAGGCCCTGGTTCACCAGTTCATCCGCCATCGCCTTGGCATTCTTGATGATCTGGCCCTGATATTCCTTGAATTCCGGTTTCAGTGCTTCGCCGAAGGCCACAGCCTTAGCCGCGATGATGTGCATGAGCGGTCCGCCCTGGGTGCCGGGGAATACGGCCTTGTCGATGGCCTTGGCATATTTTTCCGGACACAGGATCATGCCGCCCCGGGGCCCTCTCAGGGTCTTGTGGGTCGTCGTCGTCACGACATCTGCATAGGGTACAGGGCTGGGATGAAGGCCTGCCGCAATGAGGCCGGCAATATGGGCCATATCGATCATGAGATAAGCCCCCACTTCATGGGCAATATAGGCCATCCGTTCGAAATCGATGATTCTGGGGTAAGCGCTGGCGCCGCCGATGATCATCTTGGGCTGGCATTCCTTAGCGATGGCTTCCATCTTGTCATAATCAATCCGTTCCGTTTCTGCATCCACACCGTACGGTACGATATGGAAGTATTTACCGGAAATATTTACCGGAGATCCATGGGACAGATGGCCGCCCTGGGACAAGTTCATGCCCATGACCGTATCGCCGGGCTTGACCAGGGCAAAGAACACGGCCAGGTTCGCATTGGCGCCGCAATGGGGCTGTACGTTGGCATGTTCTGCACCGAACAGCTCGCAGGCCCGGTTTCTGGCCAGTTCTTCTACTTTATCCACGTATTCGCAGCCGCCGTAATACCGGTGGCCGGGATATCCTTCTGCATACTTGTTCGTCAGCACGCTGCCCATGGCTTCCAATACAGCAGGGGAAACCACATTTTCAGAAGCGATGAGTTCAATCTTATGTCTTTGTCTACCTAATTCCTCTCCGATAGCCTCAGCCACCGCGGGGTCCTGTTTGCGCAAATCCTCTAAGCTCATACTCTTCCTCCTTATGTGTTCTTTATTTATACACAGCCCGTTGGCCGCCAATGAGGGGCGGTCTCACATAGGCCGCTGTCAGTACGGCATCGCCCAGCATTTTCCGGGACAGCCGCACAGGTACAGCTACGCGTTTCAGATGCATACCGATGAGGGTCTGGCCGATATCCAGCCCCAGATCTGCCTTCACTTCTTCTACCACTACAGGGTGTTCCAGGGTATTATAGGCCTGAGCGGCAAAGGCACCGCCTGCATGCTCTATGGGCCGTACGGTCACCTGCTGCCAGCCGAATTTTTCCATAGCCGCTTCGTCCACTACCAAGGCCCGGTTCAGATGTTCACAGCACTGGGCTGCCAGGAACATATCATGTTTCTGGCAGGCATCCTGCAGTACCGTATAAAACGCCTTTGCCAGATCCATGGAACCACCGGTACCGATCTTGTTGCCCCGCACCTCGCTGGTGCTGCAGCCCACGACCAATACCTTACCGGCCTTGCCATGTTTGCTGAGTAATTCTTCTGCTGCTTCCGCCAATTCCTGAGCCAGTTCTTCCACGTTCATCCTTAACACCTTACTTTTCCAAATCCATGATTTTCTGTACCCGCAGGGTATGATAGCTGCCCAGGAAGGATGCTCCCAGGTAGGCATCGACAATCTGCAGGGCCAGGCCGCTGCCCAGCACTCTGGCGCCCAGGCACAGCACATTGGCATTGTTGTGTTCCCGGGCTTTTTCTGCCGAATAGCAGTCACAGCACACTGCAGCCCGGATGCCATGGATCTTGTTGGCCGCAATGGACATACCCAGGCCCGTGCCGCAGATCAGGATGCCCTGTTCTGCCTTGCCGGCGGCTACCGCTTCCCCTACTTTTTTCGCATAATCAGGGTAATCCACCCGGTCAGGGGTGTAAGAACCCAGATCTTCCACTTCATAACCTTTATCCTGTAAATGTTTGATGATGTCCTGTTTTAAAGCAAATCCACCATGATCACAGCCGATGACAATCTTCATCATTCTGCCTCCTTAAGCGAATATCGTTCACTTTCATTGTAACACAAACATCTCTAAAAAAGAGGGAATTTGTCCGCTTTTTTTCCGCAGCAGCCCTTCATCGGCCCACAGGATATTATGGGCCGCCGATTTGCGCATGCGGTTCATGATAGCCAGCCCCAACTGGGTTTCCGGCACGCCTTCCCCGATGATGATGTCCACGTCCTCTTTGTCGAATTCCCGCAGTTCCTTATACAGGTTCTCGGCCAGGTCCGCCATGTCCTTACCACCGGAATGGACAATAATGTTCGGAGTTTTCGGCAGATGGGCAATGGTGTCCTCCATGGCCAGCACGCCCACCTTCAGGTCGTTGGCTTCTGCCATAATAGCCGTACGGATGACGGCCCCGCCGGCTTCCGGCCCCTCGATGAGCAGCATGGGAGCCTTCGGCGCATAATGTTTGTACTTCATGCCAGGGGCCCGGGGCGTTTCATCCGCCTTGATCAGGCCTGGATCCAGTTCCGCTTCTCCCATGACCTCCTGAATCATTTCTTTGGTGATGCCGCCCGGACGCAGGATGACGGGGACTTCTCCTGTCGTATCGATAATCGTGGATTCCACGCCGATATCGCAGGGGCCTCCGTCCACAACACCGTCGATGATCCCATCCATATCCGTCAGCACATCCGCCGCATTGGTAGGGCTGGGCTTGCCGGATTTATTGGCAGAAGGCGCTGCTACCGGGCAGCCTGCCAGATGGATGAACGTACGGGCAATCTTGTGGCTGGGAAAGCGCACGGCTACCGTATCCAGTCCCGCCGTCACCACGTCGGGAATCAGGTCCGACTTCGGCACAATGAGCGTCATGGGTCCGGGCCAGAAGGCTTCCATGAGCTTTTTCGCCATAGGGGACAGGCCGCTGGTCAGGGGCAGGATCTCCTCCATCTCGCTGATGTGCAGGATCAGGGGATTGTCCACAGGACGGCCCTTGGCCGCAAAGATCTTCTTGCAGGCTTCCCCATCAAGGCCGTTGGCTCCCAGTCCATAGACAGTCTCTGTGGGAAAGGCCACGACGCCGCCATTGTGGAGCAGGGCCGCTGCTTCTGCCAGTTGCGGTGCCAGCTCCTTATCGTTCTTTAAGTTCCATAATTTCGTTTCCATATACCGTACCTTCTTTTGCAGCAAATACCATGCGGTCGATGCCGCCGTAATCTTTACACACCCGGACCTTGCCAAGGCCCGCTTCCCGGCAAAGGGCGCTGACCGCTTCGCTTTCCCCGATGCCGATTTCAAAAGCTGCCAGCCCGTCCGGCAGCAGATAATCCCAGATGTTATTGAGGATCCGCCTGTAAAAATCCAGGCCGTCTTCGCCGCCATCCAACGCCGTCACCGGCTCTTGGTGGACTTCCGGAGCCAGGCCGGCCAGATCCTTTTTCGGAATATAGGGCGGGTTCGACACGATGACGTGGAATTTTTCGTCCCTGGGGATATTAGCATACAGATCGGAAATCAGGACAGCACACCGGTCCTCCACGCCCACGGTCTTCGCGTTCTCCAGGGTCACTTCCACGGCACCGGGGGAAATATCCACGCCCAGGCCCCGGGCTTCGGGCAGATTGCCCAGCAGGGACACCAGGATGGCGCCGCTGCCCACGCCCAGATCCAGGATTTCCCGAGGCCCTTTGTCCTGATTCAGGGCAATAAGGTTTTCCACCAGCAGCTCCGTTTCCGGCCGGGGCACCAGCGTATCTTTTGTAACTTTGAAGTCGTACTGCATGAAGCCCTTTTTGCCCAGGATATAGGCCACGGGCTCCCGTTTGACCCGGCGCACTACGTATTCCTTGTACTTTTTCAGCTCATCCGGATTCAACGGCTCATCAAAATGGGTATAGAGCTGGATCCGGGAATAATCCAGCACGGCACAAAGCAGCACTTCCGCATCCAGGCGTGGGTTCTCCACGCCCTTGGAGGCGAAGTACTGCTTCGTCCAGTTCAGCAATTTTAAGATGGTCCAAACTTCTCTTTGTGCCGTCATTATTTCACCTGCTGCAGCTTTTTACTTTGTTCCACGGTCATCAGGGCATCCAGCAGCTCGTCCAGATCCCCGTTGATGATGTCCGGCAGTTTGTGGAGGGTGAGCCCGATCCGATGGTCCGTGACCCGTCCCTGAGGATAGTTGTAGGTCCGGATCCGCTCGCTTCTGTCCCCGGTGCCCACCTGGCTTTTCCGTTCGGCGGCTTCCGCAGCCCGCTGCTTTTCCTGTTCCGCTTCCAGGATCCGGGACCGCAGTACCCGCATACATTTTTCCCGGTTCTTGGCCTGGGACTTTTCGTCCTGGCACTGGGCCATGATGCCCGTAGGGATGTGGATCATGCGCACGGCCGATTCCGTCTTGTTTACGTACTGGCCACCGGCGCCACCGGCTCTATAGGTATCGATGCGGATGTCCGCCGGATTGATGTCGATATCCACTTCCTGGGCTTCCGGCATAACCGCCACTGTGACCGTGGACGTGTGGACCCGGCCCTGGGCTTCCGTTTCCGGCACCCGCTGGACCCGGTGCACGCCGCTTTCAAACTTCATATGGCTGTACACTTCGTCGCCGCTGACCATGAACACCACTTCTTTGAAGCCTCCCAGACCTGTAGGAGAGGAGTCCATGAGCTCGATCTTCCAGCCCCGGCCTTCGGCGTAGCGGGTGTACATGCGAAACAAATCCCCGGCAAACAGGGCCGCTTCGTCCCCGCCGGCACCGGCCCGGATTTCCATGATGATGTTCTTGTCGTCGTTAGGGTCTTTGGGTAGCAGCAGGATGGTGAGCCGTTCCTCGTAGGCTTCGATTTCCGGCTTCAGCTCCGCCATTTCCTCTTCTGCCATGGCTACAAGTTCCGGATCCTCTTTGGCCGCCACCAGCTTTTCGTCCTCCCGATAGGTCTCCGCCAGCTTCTTGTAGTCACGGAACACCGTGACGATGTCCGTCAGCTTGGAATGGGCCTTCGTGTATTTCTGCCATTCGTCCTGCCGGGCCAGCACATCCGGGTCGCTGATCTTCTGTTCCAGGTCCAGGTATTTGTCCTCGATGCCCTGGAGTTTCTCAATATTTTCAAACATGATTTTTCCTCTTTCGTCCGTCGTCCGTCGTTCTGTCGTCCGTCTGTTTCCCAGTTACTCTATAATCTCTTCCGGCGGCAGCACGGCCTTCAGGGACGCGATGGCCACCTCGATCTGGTCGTCGTCCGGCTCCCGGGTGGTCAGCTTCTGCAAGCACAGGCCCGGCAGGATGGCCGTCCGTACCCAGGGCTTATCCATGTGCTTGCCCGCAAAGCGGATGATCTCGTAGCTGATGCCCGCTACTACGGGCATGAGCAGGATCCGGCTCAGGATCCGTTCCCACAGGCTGGGCCAGCCTAAAAAGGCAAAGATAAAGATGCTGATGAGCATGACGATCATCAGGAAATTCGTGCCGCAACGGGGATGCAGCGTGGAAAAAGGCCGCACATTCTCCACCCGCAGGGGCAGGCCGTGCTCATAGGTATAGATGGTCTTGTGCTCCGCCCCGTGATACTGGAATACCCGCTGGATATCCTTCTGGCGGGAGATAGCCCAGATATAGGTTAGGAAGATGAAGAGCCGCAGCAGCCCTTCGCTAATGTTCAGCAAAAAGGCCGGTACCCCCAGCAGCTGCAGCAGCTTCATGGCCGACGTGGGCAGCACCACAAACAGTCCGATGGCCAGGGCCACGGAAAACAGGATGGTCCCTGCCATTTCCCCGTCCCCCATCTTCTCGTCCTCTTCTCCGGAGGCCTGAGCCGAATAGGACAGGGCCTTCATGCCGTACATGAGGGATTCCACCAGGGACACCACGCCCCTCAGGAACGGCTTCTTCAAGATAGGATATTTGTCGCTGATGCTGGTGGCCGCTTTGGCGTCCACGACAATCTCTCCGTCCGACTGTCGTACCGCCACGGCGATTTTCCCCGGTCCCCGCATCATGACCCCTTCGATGACCGCCTGGCCACCGACGCTCAATTTTCCATTTGCCATTGTATGCTCCTTGGCACGTTGTACGTTGTACGTTATACGTTATACGTGGTATAAAAAGACATAACTAACTTTTATTTACACCTTAAAATATACATCAAACCCTGATACGAATCCGTAGGGGTTCATCGTAAGATGAACCCACCAGAGCCTGTTTACACAAGAATCCTTGATGGGCTTATCTTACGATAAGCCCCTACGGGGTAGTGCAATATGAAAGTTATTTGTGTTTTCGTACTACGTATCACGTATCAACGTACCACGTATGCACGTATGCACGTATGCACGTATGCACGTATGCACGTATGCACGTATGCACGATACTACATATCCCGTCCATATACAACAAAAGGAGTGCCTGCAAATAATGCAATACACTCCCTTTTGATGCGCTGTTTTTATTTTGCGTCTTTGCCGTACCGTTTGTTGAACTTTTCGATACGACCTCTGGCAGACATATCACGTTGTTTGCCAGTGAAGAACGGATGGCACTTGGAGCAAACGTCCACGCGCAGTTCCTTCTTTACACTGCCAGTCTTGAATGTATTGCCACAGCCACAGATAACGGTGCATTCACCGTACTTAGGATGAATTCCTTCTTTCATTACTACACACCTCTTTCTCTTTTTACATTAATATAACCCGACATTAATGCTTGAGTATTATACCACAACAGGAAGGGGTATGCAATAGGCTAGTTTCCCGGGATTAGGGATTAGGGGTTAGAGAGCAGCGTTGCAAAGTGCTCAGGCTCTTACGACGCCGCCTGCAATGACCATGGCCGGGCCGGTCACATGGACGAAGGGTTTCTTCTTCCAGACCACGATATCCGCTTCTTTGCCAGGTTCCAGCGTACCATACCGGTCTTCGATGCCGATGGCTTTGGCCGGATTGATGGTAACAGCCTCCAGGCCCTTCCAGTAATCCATGCCTTTTTCAATGGCCATGCCCACGCACAGGGGCAGGTATTCCAGAGGGATGACGGGTGCGTCCGTAATGATGCAGATATCCCGGCGCTTACTGGTCTCGGCTACTGCCTCAAAGGACTTACCCTTCAGCTCGATCTTGCTGCGGGCGCCCAGGCTGGGACCCATGAGCAGCGGATAGGGCTCGCTGCACACATCGTCCAGCACGTCCATAATGCAGGTGCAATGATCCAGGGTCAGTCCCAGGCCGAATTCCTTGGCGATCCGGATGGCGGTCAGCATATCATCCCCTCTGTGGGCATGGGCCTTCAGGGGAATCTTGTGCTCGATGACCGGCAGCATGGCTTCCAG
>OMUE01000218.1 GCA_900314165.1 uncultured Acidaminococcus sp. | reverse complement strand
TAAGTTGGTAACGATAACTCGTTACCAGAACTTACACACTTATTTATACACTATCAAAAATGAATTTTCACAGCTCCTTTTTATTGTCAGCATGGCTGACTTCCTTGCCCGCCGCAGGCGCCTCTTCACTCTTCGCTCTTCACTATTTTTTCACAGCCTCTTTTTTTATTCTCTCCTCCACAAGGTCCAGCGGCCGCCTTCGCCCAGCTTCTGCCAGGTACCGGGGACCTCGAACTGAAAGTCTCTTTGAGAAGATTTATCCACAATGACGGCCATGGCTCCTTTTTCCGGCAGGTCTTCTATAGCCTGGAACGGCATCATATTTTTGGCATTCCAGCTGATTTCGCCATGGAAGGACAGTTCCTCCACCCGTTCCCGGGTCACGAGCCTGGGTGCTGAAAGACCGCTGAAATAAGCCAGGGTCACGGGGTATCTGCCCCCATAGGTATAGACCGGCGTACCGACAGGAATCTGGTCCACCGTAAGACGGGAAATATCGTAAGCACACTGTTCCCGCACCAGAGGTACGGCTACAAAGTAGGACAGCGCCGTGAAGACGATCACCGTGGCCATGGCCAGGCGTTTGACCCAGCCAAAGCCCGTATGCTCCGCAGCACCGGCCAGACCTATAGCCAATGGTGGCAGATAGGGGAACGTATACGTAGGGTATTTGCTGGCCATGCATTGGAAAAAGCCCCAGACCACCAGAACCCACATAAACAGGAATCTCTGCCGGTCATCCAGGCTTTTCCAGAAGCAGTAATGGCGCAGCCGCCACAGGAAGATCCTGCCGTATTTTTTCCACAGATGGGGCAGGGACAGGCTCCAGGGCAGGCAGCCCACCATAAAGATTACGAAGTAATACCACCAGTGGCTGTTCCGGGGATGCTCCGCTACCGTAGCCCGCAGCACGTTGTGGACGCCGATGAATTCTTCTACAAAGGCATCTCCATGAAGCTGCATCATGGGCACATACCAGATGGCCGTAATGGCTAGGGCAAGGATAATGCCCCGGACCAGTTTCATATGGCACAGAGTCCGCCAGTCCTTGTTGCCGGCCAGATAGGCCAGGATCACCAGGCCCGGCAGCACCAGACCTACAGGACCTTTTGTCAGGATAGCCACGCCGGCCAGGGCATAGGCCACATAGTACAGGCTGGGTCGTTTTTCCCGTTTGGCGATATAGAACAGCATGAGGGCGCCGTTCATAGTCACAAAAAGGGTCATATCCGTAATGATGGCCTTGGACAGGTAGAAATATTCCACTGTAGTCATCATGATGAAGGCACTGTAGAAAGCCAGCCGTTCATTGTACAGCCGCTTGGCGAACCAATAGGTCTCTACGACCCCGATAATGCTGAACAGAGCCGGAAAGAACCGGGCGGCGAAATTCGTCCTGCCGAAAATGGAGAACGCTGCCATAAGCTCCGTGTAGAACAGAATGGGCTTATCGTACCAGTAGTGATTATAAATCCGGGGAGACAGCCAGTCCCCGGCTGCCAGCATCTCCTTGGCTGTCTGCACGTAGTTGGATTCCACCGGATCCGTAGGAAACAGCCGGGAATTGGCCGCAAAGAACATGATGGCACCCAGGACTACCAGGATGAGTACAGCCCGATGCCGCTGGTACCAGCCGATTACCTTGTTGTCGCTATGTTCCCAGTATTCCATATTGCCCGTCCTCCAGTTAATTAGTATCACATGGTAAAGTATAGAGAACAGGGTTAAACAAAGCATAAACAAACGGAGAGGAATGTATAAAGAATATAATAAAAAGAAGCTGTGAAAAAATGAGTTGATCATTTTCTTTTCACAGCCTCTTCCTTATGCCGCCATGCGGCTACTTTTCGCTTTTCACTGCTTCTTAAACCTGTACCCCACGCCCCAGACGGTCTCGATGTAGGCAGGTTTGGCGGAATTCCGCTCGATCTTTTCCCGGATCCGGTTTACGTGGACGGATACGGTAGCTGTATCTCCCAGGGAATCCTCACCCCAGATGCGCTGGAACAAGGTTTCCTTGCTGAACACCACCCCAGAGTTTTCCGCCAGGAACACCAACAGGGCGAATTCCTTGTTGGGCATGACGACCTCCCGGTCCTTCACGTACACCCGGTGTCCCGTCACATCAATGGTCAGATTGCCTCTCTGCAGGACGGTGTTGGCCTTCTGCTGGCCTGTCAGCTGCTGGTACCGCTTCAGATGGGCCTTTACCCGGGCTACCAGTTCCGTAGGGCTGAAGGGTTTTACGATATAATCGTCCGCCCCCAGGCCCAGGCCCCGGATTTTGTCCACGTCTTCCTGCTTGGCAGACACCAGCAGGATGGGAATATTCCTGTTTTCCCTTACCTGGCGGCATACCTGGAATCCATCCAGGCCCGGCAGCATGATATCCAGGATGATCAGGCTGACCTGGTCCTCCATCGCCCGCTTTTTCCCTTCCAGGCCATCGGCCACAATCTCTACCTGGAACCCGTTGGCCTCCAGATAGTCCCGTTCCAGTTCCGCAATATCTTCATCGTCTTCAATGATCAGTATGGTTTCCATATTCCTGTGCCTCCAAAGGTAATTCTATATAGACGGTCAAGCCATGAGGATCCGTAGGTTCTGCCCAGATTTTCCCATTCATGGTCTCCACAATCTTTCTTGTGATGGCCAGGCCCAGGCCGCTGCCATTGGCTACGTGGGAACGAGCCTTATCCGTCCGGTAGAAGCTCTCAAAAATTTTCTCCATCTGATCCTCAGGGACACCCTGTCCCTGGTCCGCAAAAGTCAGTTTTACATTTCGCCCCACATCCCGGACAGAGATATCCATCCTGCCCCGGTCTCCCAGTTTATACTTCAGGCAGTTGCTCACAATGTTCTGCAGCACCCGGTCAAACTGATCCATATCGATATTGACCAAGGCAGAAGGAACGCTGCTGGCAAACGTCACAGCCATTCCCTGCTGCTGCAGAGCGTCCTGCTGGTCTGCCACATATTCCCCCAAGGCCTTTACGATATCCACCACCTGATAGTGGAAGGGCACCTGGTGCAGGTCCAGTTTGGAAAACAAGAACAGGGTCTGGTTCAGCTTTGCCATATTCTCCGTAGCATCTGTAATCTTGTGAAGGTAACGCTGCTGTTTTTCCGGCGTATCCGCAATGCCGTCCTGAAGGCCGGAGGCGTACCCCTGGATCTTCGTCAGTGGGGTAGCCAGGTCATGGGCGATACCGGCCAACAGTTCTTTCCGGTTCTTATCGTATTCATCCCGTTTTTTCCGGGCTTCTTTCAATTCCAGCCGGGCCACTTCAAAAGCTTCCAGGGTTTCCCCGATTTCATCGTGGCTGTTGGCCACAATAGGCGTATCCAGGTCTCCCTGGCTGATCTGGCCAGCCGCCTGGCGCAGCTGCTGCAAAGGCTTTAACAGCTGGTAGGCTATGACCCGGGATAAGGTAAGCGCCGTAAGCCCTGCAATCAGGAGTCCCAGGAAAAAGGCGCCTACAAAGCTGCTCTTGAACAAGTCTTTAGAATGCATAGCGAACACATCGCTGGCCTCCACCAGGGGATCCGCCCCAACGACAGCCGCTTCCAGGCCTGTTACAGAAGATACATAGTGAAACGCGATTCCTTTTTCTCCCCAGGCAACGCCACCCCGGCCCGAAGGAGCTGAAAGGACCGCTTCTTCCCGAATCCCATAGGGATCCTGATGCTCCGTCACATACATGGGCTTGCCGCCATTGAAAAGCGCCACCTTTAGGCCCTGGTCTTCCAGATGGTCTGCTATGAGGGTCAGAGATTCTTCTTTATTTGTATGCCATTTGTCCATCCGTACCCTCAGCCGGGTCAGCTCAAACTGGATGGGCAGCGTAGGCCCGCTTTCCGGCCACATAAAGGAAATGACGCTGACCCTGTTGATATTTTCCATTTCGAAGGCCCAAAAGATGCCCACACTGAACAGGGCAAAGCAAAGGACCGGAACCAGGATTGTTAGGTAGTTGGCTACCAGCAGCCGTTTGCGGATAGGAAGGTCTTTTAAGCGCATAATCGTATTCTGCGGCCCAACGAGGCCGTTTTCCTCCTTGTAGTTTAAATCAATTATATCATGCCCAATTTTTTCAGGTTCCGCAAGAGGAGGAATCCGGAATTTATGAATCCTTTAAAATTACTTTGTGAAGAGCTCCGCTCTGCCCCCTCGCCATTGCCTTGCAAAAGAGCTCCGCTCTGCCCCCTCGCCATTGCTA
>OMUE01000219.1 GCA_900314165.1 uncultured Acidaminococcus sp. | reverse complement strand
CCTTCAAAGGCAAAGCCATGGGTATTTTCCATGAGCTGCAGCCGGTTGAAGACCTGCTTGGGATTCTTCATGAGCACTTCCAGCAGATTGAACTCGATAGGAGTCAGCTCGATTTCCGTCCACTGACTTTTGCCCTCTGCGCTGCTGTCCTTGCGCCATAGGGCGTGTTGGGCCAGATCCAGTTTCAGGCCGCCGGCTTCGATGACGGACGCCGGTTCCGCCTCTTTCCGGCCCCCATAGGCTCCGTAAGTCCGCCGCAGCAGGGCCTTGATTCGGGCCCCCAGCTCCCGCATGGAAAAGGGCTTCGTCATGTAATCGTCCGCGCCTAGTTCCAGGCCCATGAGCCGGTCGAATTCTGCATCCCGGGCCGTCAGCATGATGATGGGCACCGTACTGGTTTTGCGGATGGTCTGGCACACGTCCCGGCCGTCCAGTTTCGGCAGCATTACGTCCAGGATCACGAACCGGGGATCTTTTTCCTTGAACTGCTGCAATGCCTCCATGCCGTCTTTTGCTGTATATACTTCATACCCTTCGCTGGTCAGATACTTCTGGACCAAATCCAGCAATTTCGGGTCATCATCCACTAAAAGAATCGTTTCTTTATCCATAACGGCCTCCTTTTTGGTATTATTATAAGGGGTTTAAATAGCTGGGTAAAGAGATGTTAGTACGTCAAATTGCAAATATCTGTCCTATTAAACGCCTATACTAAAATTCACAACCGTAGGGGCGCATCGTAAGATGCGCCCACCAAGGAATCCTTTACTGAACAACTTTAGTGGGCTTATCTTACGATAAGCCCCTACAGATAACTGACATCTTAAATCAAGCGACCTTCATAATTTCTTAACAATTCCCAGATACCTTCTGCATATTGCTTTTCTATACTATAGATAACGAAAGGGTAGGAACAAAACTAGTATAAGAAATTGCAAATACCTTTCTGTTTGCCCTATTCCGTAGGGGCTCCACAAGATTTTTCAACAAACTATAGATGGAAAGGTTGAAAATATCGCCAGTGGAGACCGTGCTAGCGGGCGGCACAGGCGACATTTTGCCTTGTTTTCTTGTCATGCAAAAGTCTGGTACCGCCCCTACGGATTCGAAAGTGAAAGTTATTTACAATCCTCTATACTAGTAAGCGGTTTTCATTGCTACAATCCCGTAGGGGCGCCGCAGCAAGCTGCACACTCTTGCTGTCAACCAATCAAGCATTGCCGTTGGCAATCCTTTCTTGGGACAGCAAGGCGTCGTGAGATGCGCCCACCAAGAATTCGTGACAAGAAGATGCTTTGTGGGTTCATCTTACGATGAACCCCTACGGATTCGTATCAGGGATTTGCATTTTTATTAAGGAGAAGTAAACAAAAAGTTATTTGCAAATTCTTATACTAGTTTGTACTTCTTATCGTTAGTACCCATTTTCATTAGAAAGGATGATACATTATGAAAAACAACTCTATTTGGAAAAAAATCGTAGCCTGCGGTATCGTGGCAGGTGCCGTATTTGCCCTGTCCACCACGGTATTACCGGAAAAGTATGCGGCCAATATAGGCCTATTGAGCCAGGTAGAAGCTTCCGAAAGCAATACCAACGACGATGGTTACTACTGCCCGGGTCCCCGGAACGGCCGCGGCCGTCACTATCGCGGCGGCTGCCGTGGCTGCGGTGGCTACAACGGCCAAGGCAATGGCCCCTGCTGGGACGATGGGAAAAACTGAGCGAAGCGAAGAGCGAAAAGTAAAGAGCGAAGAGGAGGTCCGCTGGACGGACTTCTTCTCCGCTCTTATATTTATTGTCAGCTTTAGCTGACACCTTGCCCCGCGCAGCGGCCTCTTCGCTTTGCTTTTCGCAAGTATTTACTTCACGCTCTCATAGATCCGTCCCAGATTCTCCCGCATCTGGGCTGCGTAGCCCCCTTTGCCTTCGGCGCTTTCCATAGTGTGGATGGGGACGACTTTGGCGCCGATTTCCCGGGCCAGGGCCTCGCTGCTCTTGGGGCTCACGTTGGCTTCCGTAAAGATGGTGGTCACATGATGGTCCCGGGCGTAGCGGACCAGCCGGGCCATTTCCTTCGCATTGGGCTCGCCGCCGGCAAACATGGATTCCAGGCTCTGCTGGGTCAGGCCGAACTCCCGGCACAGATAACCGAAAGCCTCATGGCCTGTGACAAACTCTTTTCGCTGCACCGTCTGGAATTTTGCCCTGTACTCTACATACATGCTGTCCAGCTGCTGGCCCAGCTTCCGGGCATTGGCCTGGTAATACTCCTTATTGACCGGATCTGCCTGGCTCAGGGCCACCGCAATGGTTTCCGCTTCTGCTTTGGCACTGAGGAGGCTCAACCAGGCATGGGGATCGTATTTCCCGTGCTCTTCAATTTCCTCTTCGTCCTCGTTCTCTATAGCCTGGACGTTTTTAGCCGCCGTTACAACCTGCAGGTTCGGGTTGTCGGCGGCTTTGACCATTTCTGCCTGCCAGGGCTCCATGCCCAGGCCCTGAATGACAAACACTTTTGCGCTGTGCAGCTGCTTCAGCTGCCGGGGCGTGGGCTGGAAGTCATGGGGCTCAGAGCCTTCCGGCACCAAAGTTGTCACATGGACTTTGTCCCCGCCTACGGCCTCAGTCAGCTCCTTCATGGCGTAAAAGCTGGCCACTACGGGCAATTTTCCTTCTTTTATAGCTTCCTGCTCCTTGCCGCAGCCGGCCAACACCAGGCACAGGGCAAACAGCAGGCAGAACAATTTTTTCATAGAGTTTCCTCCCATTTTCTTGCAAACCATTTGCATAACGCTGCTTATCATACCACGAACCCGGGGCTTCGTCAATAAATGCAAACGCCTTGCATTTATTTTTAGATAGGGTATAATAGGACACGTTATCACTATGCCTACTTGGTTTAGTGGGCTAGTGGGCTAGTTGCTAGCTGCTAGATGAGCTCCGCCCATCCTGAATCCGGCCCCCTCTGGGGGCGGAGGTATCCGCGGTCAGCGGATGGTGGGGGCGTCCTGCGGACTATTAATCGAAAGGAAATCCTATGTTACAACTGGAAAACCTATATTTTGCCTATGAGCAGGGACCCTACCTGCTGGAGGACCTGTCCATGACCATCCAGGACGGGGACTACGTGGCTATCGTAGGCGAGAACGGCAGTGGCAAAAGCACGCTGGTGAAGCTGCTTCTGGGCCTGCTGAAGCCTACCAAAGGCACCATCCGCTCCACCTTCTCCCACCCTGCCTACGTGCCCCAGCCCACGGACATGGTGAACAAGCAGTTCCCCATCACGGTCCGGGAAGTGCTGGACTATTCCCGGCAGATCCTGCATATTAAAGACAAAGAAGCTACAAACCTGGCTATGGAACAGATGAACATCCTGCCCCTCCAGGACCATCTGATCGGCGCCCTGTCCGGTGGCCAATACCAGAAGGTCATGGTAGCCAGAGCCCTGTTGGGCCATCCGGATCTCATGATCTTCGACGAGCCTTCCACGGGCATGGACCTGAAGAGCCAGGACGAAATGTACCCTCTGATCCACCGTCTCAACGAACAGCAGGGCATTACAGTGGTCACCGTAGAACACAACCTGAAATACGCCTCCCACCATGCGTCCACGTTCTTCCATGTGGTCCGGGGCCACGGCCATTTCTGCAATCCGGAGGAATACATCCAGGAATACCTGGCTGAAAACGGAGGAGGGATGCACCATGTTTGAATACGCCTTCATGCGCAATGCCTTCGCCATTTCCCTGCTGATTTCCCTGATCTGCCCTCTCATCGGTACATTCCTGGTGCTGCGCCGCTACTCCATGATTGGGGATACCCTGAGCCATGCGTCCCTAGCCGGCGTAGCCACGGGGTTGTTGTTCCACGCCAATCCTATCATCAGCGCCTTCTGCCTGACGTCCGCAGCGGGTATCCTCATTGAAGTGCTGCGGGAAAAGTTCCGCCGCTATGCAGAACTGACCCTGGTCATCGTGCTGGCCCTTTCCGTAGGCATTGCCATCACCATCGTCAGCTCCGGCCTGGTCCATGCCAACGTGGATTCCTTCCTGTTCGGCAGCATCCTGACCGTATCTCAAAGCGAAGTGGTCACGGTAGCCATCCTGACCGTCGTCTCCCTCATCACCATCCTGAGCCTGTTTCCCCAGCTGGTCATGCTGGCCTTTGATGAAGATGGGGCCAAAATCATGGGCGTAAAGGCCAAGACCATCAACTACATCTTCTCCATCCTGGTAGCCGCCACCATTTCCGTCTCCATCCGTATCGTGGGCATCCTAGTCATCAGTTCCCTTATTGCCCTGCCCGTAGCCACGGCACTACAGCTGCAGAAAGGCTTCCGGAGCACTATGGCACTGGCTGTACTGTTCAGCTTCATAGACATCCTCAGCGGCCTGTTCCTGTCCTATTGGATTGGCGCGGCCCCTGGTGGGGTCACTGCCATTGTGTCCGTCCTGTTGCTGCTATTCGTCATCGTCTACAAAGAAATCTCTATGAAGAAAGAACAAGGAGGCCTGCTGAAATGAAACCTGCCACTGCCTTTGATTCCGAAGCCATGATCCGCCAGGCAGGCCTGAAGAGTACCCGCAGCCGGAACCAGGTGCTGCAGCTGCTGCTCAGCCAGCAGGAAATCCTGACGGCGGACGAAATCTACGAACGGCTGGTGCTGCAGGGAGCTAAGCTGAACTTTTCCACCGTATACCGGATTTTGGAAATGTTTACGGAAAAGAAGCTGACCGAGAAGGTGCTGCTGCCAAACTCCCGGAAATACGGCTTCATGCTGTTCACCCTGAGCCACACCCACCATCTCATCTGCCTGGGCTGCCACAAGGTCGTGAACATCGACGGCTGCCCCCTCCACGATTTCGAGCGGGAGCTGGCCGCTAAAACAAACTTCCAGATTGTGGGCCATTACCTGGAGCTGTACGGGTATTGTGAGGAGTGTAGAGGAAAAGACTCGACCGATGCCATACGCCGGACGGCGGACGAGGAGCTGTGAAAATTCATTTTTTCACAGCTCCTTCCTTTTTATTTAAAAATGTGATTCTTGCTTGCGATTTTTTAATATTTTTGTGGTAAAATAGCTAATATAATACAGAAATATGTGATTTAATGAGTTGAATAGAGGTGAATTTTGTGAAAAGGCTTGCCAGGAAGGTTGATGAAAAATTATTACAGTGGAAGGCTTCTCCGGATCACCTGCCACTTATCGTAAAAGGGGCAAGACAGGTTGGAAAGACCGAAGCCATAGAATATTTTGCTCACAGAAACTATGACCACCTTATTGAAATCAATTTTGCTCTCCAAAAGGAATATCTTCCCATCTTCGATGACGGACTTTCCGTGGATAAGATACTCCAAAACATCACCCTGATTAACCCTAAGCTGGAAGCCGTTCCCGGCAGTACCCTGTTATTCTTCGATGAACTGCAGGCCTGTCCCAATTGTGCTGCCAGCCTGAAAGCCTTCAAACTGGATGGCCGCTATGATGTCATCTGTTCCGGTTCCCTCATGGGAATCAATTACCGGGAAATTGAAGCCAACAGTGTAGGGTATAAAGAAGATTACACCCTATATTCCCTGGACTTTGAAGAATATCTTTGGGCTAAAGGCTACAAACCTACACAGATTCAGGATTTTTACAGCCACATGGTAGAAGGAACGCCTCTATCGTCGTTACAGCTTCAGATCCTCCAGGAAAATTTTCAGGAATATATGATTTTAGGCGGCATGCCCGCCGTGGTCTGGCACTTTATCCAGCAGCAGAATTATAGTGGTACCCTGCAGCTCCAGCAGCAGCTTTTAGCTGACTATGAAGAAGATATTACGAAATATGCCGGCGGGTTAGATAAAGGAAAAATCTTAAACGTCTATCGGAAAATCCCTGTATTCCTGGGCAAAGAAAACAAGAAATTCCAGATTACAAAAGTGGCTCACGGGGCCAGAAGCAGGGAATACGTAGGCGTTGTGGATTGGCTGGCAAATGCCGGAATCATCAACATTTGTTATTGCCTGGAACACCCGGAACTTCCACTGAAAGGAAATTACAACCCGGAGCAATATAAATTATATTTTGGAGATACTGGTCTCCTGATTGCTTCCCTGGACGAAGAAGCACAGGCCGACTTGCGGCAGAACAGGAATTTTGGCACGTACAAAGGTGCCTTGTATGAAAATATGGCGGCCCAAATGCTGGTACAGCAGGGATATGCGCCATACTACTATCGGAATCCCCAGGGTACACTGGAAATGGATTTCTTTATCCGGGATGCAGAGTCCCTGATTCCCGTGGAA
>OMUE01000220.1 GCA_900314165.1 uncultured Acidaminococcus sp. | reverse complement strand
ATTTTTTTTACCAGCAGGAAATGTTATATACTCGAACTTACGCTGTTCCCAATCGCCCGTAAACCCCTTGAACCGTACCGCCGGAACCTTTTTCATTTCTTTTTTCATCATCCCATCTCCTTACTGAAACAGGTGAAGCAGGTCCTGAAGGTCTTTAGCCTTCTTGAGATCGGTGGTGGTCAGGTCTCCCATCATGTCCGCCAGTTCTTTTTCGGCTGCCTGGATCTGTGCGTTGGTATCCGCCAGTTCCCTATTCACTTCTCCCAGATCGATTTCCGGTTCCGGTTCGGAGGTATCCACATACCGGGGGATGTTCAGGTTGAAGTCGTTTTCCTGGATTTCTTCAAAGGAGGCCACATGGGCGAATTTGTCCACGTCCTTCCGGTCCACATAGGCCTGGAACAGCTTCTGGATGTTGGCCGGGGTCAGTGTGTTCTTGGCCTTGCCTTTTTCAAATTCCTGGCTGCCGTCGATGAACAGCACATCCCGGCCGGGGCGGTCTTTTTTCAGCACCATGATGATGGTAGGGATGCCGGTGGAATAGAAAATCCCCGCCGGGAGGCCGATTACCGCATAGATATTGCCTTTTTCCAGCAGCTTCTGGCGGATCTTCCCTTCCGCAGCACCCCGGAACAGCACCCCATGGGGCAGGACGATGCCCATGGTACCGGAATCCCGCAGATGGTATAGGCCATGGAGCAAAAAGGCATAGTCGGCCTTGGATTTGGGGGCCAGCACCCCGTAATCGGAAAACCGGGGGTCATTGAGGAACCCCTTGTCCGCACTCCAGTGCTGGGAATAGGGCGGATTCATCATCACCCCGTCAAAAGTCGTCACTTCATCACTGGGCCAGTCCCGGTCCAGGGTATCCGCATTCCGCAGATGCTGGTTGGTGGCGGCAATGCCGTGGATGATCATATTCATCCGGGCCAGGTTGTAGGTGGATGTTTTGATTTCCTGGCCGTAATACTCTATGGAATCTACATCCTGGATATAATGGCGTACATTCAGCAGCAGGGAACCGGATCCCATGGCCGGATCGTAGGCACTGAACCCCTTTTTGGCTTCCTGGCCCCAGGTTACAATGTGAGTCAGCAGCTGGGAAACCGATTGGGGGGTATAGAATTCTCCTGCCTTCTGGCCCATATCGGAGGCAAAGGTACCGATCAGATATTCATAGGCATCCCCCAACACATCCCCGCTGTGGCTGTCCAGGTTCAAAGGAGCCAGGGCCGTCATCACCTGGGCGATCATATCATTCCGCTTCTGGGGTGTGGACCCCAGCTTGGTAGAATACAGGTCCACATCGTCGAACAGATGGCCCAGAAGGTCCGAATTGGACTGTTCAATATCCCGGAACGCCTGGTTCAGATTTTCCAGCTGGAACTGCTGCTTCCGGATGGAATCCATCAAAGCAGTAAAGGTAAAGTCCGGCTTGATTTCATAATCCATATTCATGGTTTCCAGCAGGTCATCATGGAATTCTTCATCCTCGTAATATTTCTTGTACACAGCCTGGCGGGCCTCTTCCGTGGTCACTGCCTCTTCTTCCAGTTCTCCGGAATCCACCAGGGCATCGGCTGCCGCTTCCAGGGTTTTATCAGACAGATGCTTGTAAAAAATAAGGCCCAGGGCATAGTTCATGTAGTCCGCTGCCCCCATGGTTTGGCGCATCACGTTGGCAGAATCCCACAGAACCTGTTCCAGGCTTTTTTCTTCGTTGTTCATGGTTGTGAATCTCCTTTGGCCAAAAGTAGAAATTTTTCTGAGATGATTCTATTTTATCATAGAACCATTTCTCTTTCATTTCTCAGTTCTCTGTATTCCTTCTTTTCCTCATCGGTTACGCTATTATTTATTATAGCATAGACACAGTTCGAATTTTAGGACACTTAAAATTCTATACTTGTTTCAGAAGTCAGATTTCTCTCTAAACTTTAGATATTTCTGCATTATCGTTGAAATATTTTTTATGATGCATTAATTTCAAAAATACGATAGAATAAAATCATCAATGTATTTATTCACCTAAATTATTCCCGAGGAAGGATTAAATTATCTATAGATTGTCATTTGTTATTTGCAATCCCAGATGGAGTCATTTTCTTAGAGATATCCTTCAGGAGGCATTTTAAATGGTTGATTATTACGAGATTTTAGAGGTACATCCAAAAGCCTCTCCAGAAATTATAAAAAAAGCTTATTTCATTTTAGCCAAAAAATATCATCCTGATGTATATCCGGATAAGGAGTTTGCCGTCAAAAAGATGGCACTTTTAAATGAAGCCTATAGTGTACTGAGCGACCCAGAAAAAAGAAGAACTTATGATTCTCGAAGAAATGGTACTTCCAGGGAATCGGCCCAAAATAATCAGAGTCGAAACACATCTTCTTCAGCAAGAAATTCATCCCAAAACACAACCGAAAGACAGAGGCAACAATATCAAGATAACAGTACATACGATGACCTATCACCATTGCAAATTTGTATTCTCCGTGCCTTACATTTAGCCAAAGAAAATGGTGAAAAAATATACAATCCAGAGGATCCATTAACATTAAGGCGAGTAAACGGGATTGGCTTTACCTTAATTGGAAAAAAAGAAGAAGATAAATATAGCGGGAGCTATATTAAATCATACTGGTTTACCATTCTATGGATTCCTGTTTTTCCTATGGCAATGATTCGTCCCATGGGAGAGCCGAAGCCCAGCACATCGATCAGCGGGGTAATCATGGTGGCTGCTGTCACCATGGCGATGGTGGCAGATCCTACACAGGTCCGGAACAGGAACCCAATCAGGAACGGAGCCAGGATCCCGATGGAAACACCGCTCATGCTGGCAGTCAGGATATCCCGAAGAGGAGATGCCTTCAGAACGCCGGAGAAAGCTCCCCCGGCCCCTACGATCAGAACAATCTGACCGGCCGTCTTCATGGCATCGGCGATAACCCCGTCAAAGCCCCAGGCCTTGGTATCTTCCGGGAAGATATTATGATATCCCACAGCGGCAATCAGCAGCCCGATCAACAGAGCCACCGCCGGAGTTCCCACGATATTCAGGATCAGCGCCGGAGTTCCCGTCAGTTTGCACATACTGCCCACGGTTTTCAGCAGCATCAGAGCGATGGGCACCAGGATGGGCAAAAAGGACATCATGGCACTGGGCAGATTCTGGTTTTCCGGAGTATCTTCCACACTGGTAGGCAGATAATAGTACTTTTTCCCTGCATAAAGGGAAGCCAAGTAGGCCACCAGCGTCACCGGAATGGAAACCAGAGCCCCGAACAGGATCACCTGCCCCAGATCTGCACTGAGGATTCCGGCCACTGCCAACGGTCCCGGAGTAGGCGGTACGAACATATGGGTGGCATGAAGGCCCATGCACAGAGAAATCGCCATCGTTGCTTACAGCAAACTGGATGTTTTCCAGAGGCACATCCAGCTTCTGGGCATTTGCCAAGGTATCCGATCCCGGTCCAAAATCGAACAGGGTCTTAGCATATGGCTGCTACTTTTCATGGCTTTCGACACCGGCTATAAGGTCAATGCATCGGCGTTCCAATCTTTTCTTTTACCTGTTCCATAAAGCGTATCACATAAGGCGGATATACCACACCTTTATGGATCACTAAATCAATGCTTAATTTTTCCCAAATATCTTTCAGAGAAAATACTCTCAATTGGACATTGGCTCCAGAAAGACGATTGTTCTGGTCCACATATCCCAACAGCATACGGGGACAAATCGCAGCGCACCTCCCTGCTGAACATATATCAATTTGGGTTTCACTGTCACTGATATTGTACTGAACATTAAGCTGTATATGGTGTGAAGCAAGGTATTCCTGTATAACATGACTGACTTTTCCTGTCGTGAAATTGGGCAGCACAAAAGGAATTTCGGTAAAATCTCTCAGATCAGCAGTGCCCTTCATAGCATTGACCTGGTCGGCAGAAAAATACTGTTCTAAAAGAGTTTCCGGTATCACCAACATGATTTCATCGTAAGCAATCGTATGGATTTCAAAATTGTCATCAGGAGTCGTATTAACTCCGATAAAAAGGTCGATATTCCCCTGGCGCAATCGATCTTCTAAAATCTGCGTATCTTCTTCGTCGAAAGAAACATGGACAAGAGGAAACTCCTGTGAAAACTCTGGCAAGACCAGAGGCAGGATAATAGGAGCTCTGGAAGTACTGATGCCTACTGTAAAGTTCCCCATACTCCCTTTTGAATAAAAAGAGAGCGTCCTTTCCATATTCCTTTCCATGATTTTCATTTGCTGCAGGCTGCTGCGCATAATCTCGCCTTCTGCCGTAAGATGAAAATCTGGTTTTCTCTGAAAAAGACTGATTCCATATTTTTCTTCCAGCCGTCGGATATGATCGCTGACCGCCTGCTGAGTAATAAAGAGCCGCCGGGCTGCCCGGGTAACACTCATTTCTTCGCATACAACCAGAAAAACTTCAAATCCTATTTTCATCAGATTCTCCTATCCATAATCCAAAAAATGATACGTCTTGTTTCCCATTATAGAGAAAAGCAGCTCATCTCTCAAGGAAGAGCTGCTTTTCTTTATTTTACTCCGTAATCCCTAAATTTTAAATCCAATCAGAACCGGAAGCCAGGTAATGATTCCAGGAGCAAAGGCAAACACAAACAGGAGGGCGATTTCGACCAGTAAAAAAGGTAACGATCCTCGAACAATCTGTTTAAAGTTCAAGCCAGAAATCGAAATGGCGGTAAATAGGTTATAGCCAAACGGTGGTGTTACAAAACCTACGACCAAACAAATACAGAACAATATGCCAAGATGAAGAGGGCTGCATCCTAGTTTGATGCCGACAGGAATCATAATAGGCGCCAGGATAAGCGTCGCCGCAATATTATCCATCAAACAGCCAACAATCAACAGAATTACGACCAGTGCCAACAAATAAATGGTGCGACTTCCTGCAACCATTGAAATAAATGCTTGAGAAATCGTTACGCCGATCTGACTCTTGGAAACGACCCAGGAAAACAGGGACGCTGCTGCAATGATGAAATTCACCATCGTAGAAGTCTTTAGAGAAGAAATGAGAATTTTAGGAAGATCCTTGACTTTTAACTCTCCCAACGCAAATCCTAGAATCAGTGCATAGACAATCCCGATAGCCGCAGATTCAGTCGGAGTAAAAATCCCTCCATAGATACCGCCTAAGATCAAAACAGGAAGTCCCAACGCACCTAATGCTTTCCAGAACATTTTCAAACAGTAAGTCCCATCAAACTTTATAGTTCCGGCATATTTCAACACCTCTGGATTCCTGTATGCAAAAATGACATTTACGATAGAAAGCGCTCCCGCAATCACCAGTCCGGGAATGATTCCAGCCACGAACATCGCAGGAATAGACAGGTTCATAGTTACCCCATAGACGATCATGGGAATGGAAGGAGGAATAATCGGCCCTAATGCCCCGGCTGAAGCAACTAATCCGGCGCTGGTTTCTTTCGAGTAGCCAGCCTTGGTCATAGCAGGCAGCATGATGGATCCAATGGCAGCTACTGTCGCAGGTCCAGAACCTGTCAAAGCCGCAAAAATCGCACAGCTGAATACTGTCACCACACCCAATCCACCAGGCAGCCAGCCAAGCAGGCTTTTCGCCCAGTCTGTCAAACGTTTAGAAATCCCGCCGAAATCCATTAGATTGCCCACGAGGATAAATAGAGGTACTGCAAGCAAAGTAAAAGAATTCATGCCATAGACCATACGCTGTGCCAAAACTGCTACATTCGTATCTGTGATTGCCAGATAGGCAACTCCGGAACTCATAATAGCGAAGGCAACAGGGACACCGATCAGCATCAGTCCAAAAAGGACAAGAAATACTATACTCATATTCAATCTCCCCTTCTCTGTTACTTGTTGTCATTCCAGAGCACAAGCATCTTCACCAAAGCCTGGATGATCAAAAGGATACCTCCAACAGCTACTGATGAGTTGATACACCACATAGGAACCGACATGGCTGTGCTCAAATTGGTTCGAGAAGCATAAGAAAGGTACGTACCGGCATAGGTCATGAGTACTCCATCAATGAGGATCACTGCTTCAATGAACAGGTCGGCGCTCTTCCGCAGCCCTCCATGCAGCAGATCCAGAATAGCCGTTACCGTTGCATGGCCTCCATCTCCAATAAGCAAAGATGCCCCTATCATATGCATCCAAATAAAAGCATACCGTGCCAGTTCTTCTGTCCAAGACAGAGAATGATTCAAGATAAATCTGCAGAATACCTGCAAGACGCAGGCAAAGATAAGTACAACGAAACAAACAGCACCCACATAGCTTACGATTTTGTTGATCCGATCTGATACTTTTACCAAATTTTCCATTGTGCTCTCCCCTTCCATAAAACTTACAGAAGGCCTACTTCTTTTTGCAGCTTCTGCACCCACTTGCTGCCGATATAAGATTCCATTTCTTCATAACAAGCCTTTGCGACCTGCCTGAAGCCTTCGCTGTCAACTTCTTTTTCTGGAATGATGGTCATTCCTTTGTTGCTCAAATCTTTTTCCATACGGGCTGCAGAATCATCATTATTTTTCCGAGCTGCTTTTGCCGCTTCGACCGCAGCCTCTTTCAAAATCTTCTGATCTTCCGGAGTTAAGCTGTTATAAACTTTTGTAGAGATACAGACCGGAAGAGGGGAATAAAACAGGTTCACATTATCGATATATTTGCAGATATCAGGGAATCCGTTCGTATACAACACACTGAGAGGCGCATCACAGCCATCTACCGCGCCCTGCTGCAAAGCCGTCAGAAGTTCTCCCCAAGCCATAGGTGTTGCATTGACCCCCAAAGAATGATAAGCGGACAGATACGTCTTGGTTTCCATGCAGCGGATTTTTAAGCCGACCAGATCTTCAGGTTTCCGGATTGCCTTGTCCCGAGTACATAACTGGCGGAATCCGCCTTCTGAATAAGCAAGGCAGGTAACACCCGTTTCTTTCATATTATCCATCAATTCCTGTCCGAATTCGCCATCTAAAATATCTCTAGCTTGCTTTACATTTTTGAAAATGAAAGGCAGGTCCAACGCCCCATTTGCGCGGACATAGGAAGCTACGTAAGCATTTGTTAAAACAGCAGCATCACAAGTTCCGATTTGCATCCCTTCCCACATTTCCGGTTCACTGCCCAATTGACTGCTAGGGTATTCATGGACCGTAATCCGTCCATTTGTATGCTTCTCTACATAATTTTTAAAAGTGAGTGCGGTTACATGATAAGGATCATCTGGATTCGATGCAGTGGTATATCCAATTCCGATGGTTATCGGCCCATCCTTTTTCTTTCCAGATGAAAACAATCCGCATCCGGATACACTCACCACCAGTGCTGCCATAAGCAGCCCCAATAGGACTTTTTTGGTTTTCATGATTTAACACTCCCCCTAATCTTCATGCAGATAGATGGATGATCTGTGCAGGAACCTGATGCGTCATGACGAAAAGTTCCTTCTCTGTAAAACCTTGTTCCAACATCGCCATGATAAAGTTCCTGTATTCTTCTACGGGAGAAGGACCCGTTTGCTGCCCTCGATCCGTTGCCAAATACACATGCTCCACGCCTGCAGAACGGATATTGGCAGCCATTTCTTCAGCCGTCACGGACCCCGTTACAAGATTTAACCAATTTTTTTCAATAAAGACGCCTTGCTCCGCAAGCTCTTTCTGTATCTCTCCTGAAATCTTCGTTCTCTGGAATTCAGGATGGGTTAATATCATCGGGACTCCTCGGGCACGCCCTTCTTTACACAATACAATGGATTCCTCCGGACTGATATGGCCGGTTGCCAGACATCCACCCCTTTCTTTGATGATATCCATGATGTCATAAACTACGTTTTTTATCCGACCGTTTTCGTCTAGGATACTGATACCTGGTCTATTGAAAAAGTCTCCGTCCATATTTCCAAAATTCAGACTGTTTCTTGCATCCCGGGTAGGCATCCAGATGATTTTTGCCCCCGCTCGGACAGCCTCATATACAGCATAAGGGTTCAGCCCTCCTACAGGCCAGTTCAAGACCAAGCCTCCATATGCTTTACATTGGCAATGGCAGTATTTATTGATCAGCATGGCCCGTAATGCCGTCGGTTCATAATGACTTTTTAAGAGGATCCCTGCCATACCGTATTGTTCTCCGGCTCGGATCAGCTCCACACCATCCAATTTTCTCGGGAATACCGATGGTAAAGAATGTACATGTAAATCATAGGCACCCCTTTGCAATTCCATTGCCGTTTGAAGCAAATTTTTCTTGTCCATACTCTATCTCCCACAATTTTTGACTCATCTCTGGTCATCAAAGCTCATGGGGGACCGGTCCGTTTCGCTTTGTCCAAGTATAATGTAACATGGATTTACTACAAGGAAAAACAAGTAATTTCAGTATAAAAACAAGTTAAAACTTGTTTTTATGTTTGTTTGGTCTATTTTTCGAAAAATTCAATCGTTTTCTCTTCCAATTGGCTGCTATTATTTTTGTTTTCCATTTTTGAGTTTGTTTCAGCACAAGAAAAAACTTGTATTCGTTTTCCTACCAATTCCCTCACGATTTTCAGCAGTCTTCCCCTGTGCTGCATTTATTTCAGAATCTTCTAATTTTATTTTACAGGAGGCAGGACCATGTCATTCATTACAACCAATTACTACAAAATCCATGGAGAAGGAAAACCCTTATTCATGCTGCCCGGATGGACCTGTTCCACCAAATTCTGGAAATACAATGTGGACGAACTTGCCCGTCATTTCCAGGTTGTCCTGATGGATATGCGGGGCCATGGGGAATCGGAAAAGTGCTCCACAGCCATCGCATTTCCCGGTATGCCATGGACGTAAAGAACCTGCTGGATACTCTGGACTTAAAAAATGTTACGGTATTGGGCTGGTCCATGGGGGCTTCCATCCTCTGGAGCTATATCGAATTGTTTGGGAACTACCGGATTGACAGCCTCATCTGCGTGGATCAGTCCCCTGCCCAATATGTGAAACCCGATTGGCCCTGGGGACAGAAAGCCTGTTTCGATGTAGAAACCTTCATGGAAACCTGTTTTGCGGCCAAAAGCGATCCACGGGGCGCCGCCGAAGGACTTGTCAGTGCCTGTCTGAAACACGCACCATCAGCAGAAGACCGCAATATGCTGGTGGATGAAATCTGCAAATGCCCTCCCTATGTGCGGATTGAAATCATGCGGGACCACACCAACCTGGACTGGCGGGATTTCCTGCCGCATATCAACATCCCCACCCTGGTCTGCTGCGCCCGGGAAAGCAAGGTCTTCGATGTACACGGAAGTGCCTGGGTCGGGGAACACATCCCCGGTGCCCAAACCGTAATCTTTGAGGACTGCAGCCATATGCTGTTCTGGGAAAAACCGGAACGGTTCAATCAGTGTGTTATCAGCTTCATAAAAAGGCTACGGAAATGAGATTTAGCTTTCAATCTAAAAAAGCCTAACATTTCGGGTACTGGGTCCTACAAGAAAGGCTGTGGAAGATATCGCTTCTGTTCATCTGCGTTTCTTTCACAGTCTTTTTGTATGGGCCAATATATTTTTATGTCAGTAGTAAATTACTTATGACAGCAAAAGTCACAGCTAGTTCCCATAAAATTACCACTAGAAAAAAGCTCCAGGAAAGATTTGAATTTATAATCAGTAACTGGTATCCTTAAAAGAAAAAGATAAGAGAGACCCATTATGACAGAATCATTGCATGAAAAAATCTATAATGAATTACTGCATAAGATCAAAACTCATTTTTATGAGGAAGGGGCCCAGCTTCCCACAGAAGCTGAATTAGCTCTGCAGTACAATTCCAGTAAGGCTCCAGTACGTCAGGCACTGGATTATCTGCAGCAGGAAGGCTTCATTTTGCGGCGCCCGGGCAAAGGTACATTCATTGCAGGCCGAAGAGAATGGCCCCATTTGAACCTTGGAGGGTTCGAACAGGATTTCGAAGAAAATAATCAATATCTTTACTGTAAAACACTCTCTGTGCAGGATCTACCTTTACCAAAAGACATTGCAAAAGCCGTGGGAATCCCTGCCGGAACTCCGGCAGTAAGTGTTCAGCGCATCCGGTATTTCAAAGATAAACCTCTCTATTATCTCCATCACTTTATCTTTGGAATGGAGAGCGCTCTCATCAAAAAAGAAGGGAATTTTTCCTCGCTCCTGGCCATTTATGATCAATACCATATTCCTATCGTCCGTACAGAAGATGAACTGCAGGCCGTTCCTGTACCTCAAAAGATAGCTGAACTCTTAAGAGTCCCTCCCCATACAGCGGTAATGCTCATCAATAGAAAAACCTATAGAGAAAAAGGCAGACTCCTGGAATTTGTTCGTTTTTATGTTTTAACAGAAGAATGGAAATACAGAGTCCAATACCAGGAAAAATAATTTGGCCCAGAACAAGTTGGCTGCCCGTCCCAAAATACAAGCCCCACAAAACAAGCTGATAAAAGCTGTTCTGTGGGGCTTGTGAAATTTAGTAATTAAATTGGAAATATGTCAAGCATCCAGATAGGAAAGAGCCACTGCACTCAGTGCTTTGACTCCTGACAGCAGGGCTTTCTCATCAAACCGAATTGCCGGATTATGAAGCCCCAACCGCGTCTGTGGATCTTCACTTCCTGTCCCCAAACGGAACAGAATACCGGGAACTTCCTGTTGGTAGGCAGAAAAATCTTCACTGCCCAAAGAAACCTCTTTCAAATCCTCGGTCCTTTCTGCACCCAGAATCTCTGCTGCTGCCTTTTTGGCCAGTGTGTTCAGTTTTTCTTCATTGATAACAGCAGCTACTCCTTTTGTATAGTTGACTTCTGCTTCACAATGATAGCCTTTTGCAATAGTGCCAGCCAGGTTCTGAATCATGGCAGGCATTTTATCCCGTACGACATTGCTGATGGTCCGCACAGTTCCTCTCAGCGTTACATCCGGTGCAATCACATTCCGAGCCTTCCCTCCCTGGATCATACTGATGGTCAGGACAGTAGAATCCGTCGGCTTTATTTCCCGGGAAACGATAGTCTGCAGGCCGGAAATCACAGCAGCAGCAGCAACAATCGGATCAGCACATTGATCCGGATGAGCAGCATGGCCTGATTTCCCAATAATTTTTAAATCGATGTCATCGGAAGAAGCCATAAAAGCCCCCGCCCGAAAGCCTACACTGCCAGCATCTACAGCCGGCCAGGTGTGCATGGCAAAGATGGCTTGTGTTAAGGCCGGACTATAATTGACCCAAAGGGCCGGAAAAAAATGACCCACCTCA
>OMUE01000221.1 GCA_900314165.1 uncultured Acidaminococcus sp. | reverse complement strand
GCTAGGAGGTAAACCATGGAAAGCGCGTTTATCGGTGATGTTGTGGGCTCTATTTACGAATGGAAGCGGAAGAAGACGAAGGATTTCCCCTTGTTCCAACCCCGCTGCCATGCGACAGACGACTCTTTTATGACACTTGCCGTGGCCATGGCCTTCCGGGATGCGAAAGCTGCCGGCAGGCTGGACGACGGGGTAGTCGTTTTGCCACTGCTCATCAAATATATGCAGGCCCTTGGCCGCAAATATCCTCATGCCGGCTTCGGCCATAAATTCAAACAGTGGCTGTTTCAGGATAACCCCCAGCCCTATGGCAGCTTTGGCAACGGGGCTGCCATGCGGGTGTCCCCTGCGGGCTGGTTCGGGGAGTCCATAGAACAGGTCCAACAGCTGGCAGTCTGGTCGGCAGCAGTCAGCCACAATGAAGAAAGCTCCTATGATGCAGCTAAAGCTGTAGCCGGTGCCGTGTTCCTGGCCCGCCATAAGGCTTCGAAGAAGGATATCCGGACCTATCTGGAACAATTTTATCCCCTGAATTTTACTATTGACGAAATCCGTGACACATATCACGGGGATACTACCTGCGACGGTTCCGTGCCGGAAGCCCTTGCCTGCTTTTTAGACAGCACGGATTTTGAAGATGCCATCCGCAACGCCATCAGCCTGGGAGCTGATGCAGATACCCAGGCCGCCATTGCCGGCAGCATTGCAGAACCGTTCTACGGGATCCCGGACCCGATTCTGCAGGCAGGACGTAAGTTCTATACGGTGGAGATGAGGGAATTTATTGAGACGTCAGATGTCAGATGATAGACGTCAGCGTGGTAGTACACTAAAATTGACTCTGCTTCTTGTCAAAATAAATGAAAAAGGAATGTGAGGCTTGTATTTATATGCTTCACATTCCTTTTTGTTTAGAAAATCTTCCGATAAGATAACTTACCTTAGCTAACCAATCTGACGTCTATTCTTTTTTCTTTCTTCTTTTTTCTTTACACCCGGGTATTTCTCCAATCCCGCAATCACAAACAGTCCTAACGCAAAAAGGAAGAAGATCAGGCTGGTGGCCTGGGCACTCTTGAGACCCAGGAACAGGGGCTTTACATAGTCGCCCCGCAAAAATTCCAGGCAGAACCGCAGGATGCTGTAGAGCATCACATACAGGCAGCAGGTCTGGCCCTTCTTAGGGCGCGTGGTCTGGAATAACAGCAGCAGGCAGAACAGGATCACGTCCACCTGGCCTTCCCAGACTTCTGCAGGCCACAGGGGCGCAGTGCCATAGGTGCTGCGGGCCAGTGTCCCTGCCGGGTATACGATGCCGAAATCACCGCCCGTAGGAGCCCCGAAGGCATCCCCGTTCAACAGGTTCGCCATGCGGCCTACGGATTGGCCGATGAAAAGGGCCGGGGCAATGACGTCCAGCATCTCGATCCAGTCAACCCCGTGCTTCCAGCAGTAGATGGCGCCGCCTGTGACGCCGCCGATGATGCCACCCTGAATGGCCATGCCGCCCTGCCAGACAAAGGGAATCTCTAACAGATGGTTGCTGTAATACGCCCAGTCAAAGAAGAATACATCCCAAAGCCGGGCCCCGATGAGGCCGCAGAAGCCGCCGTAGATGCCGATGTCCGGCAGGTATTTCTCCCAGCCCCGGCCGTCCCGCCAGGCCAGGAAATAGGCTACGGAGGTGGCCATGAAGATAGCGATGCACAACATGATCCCGTACATACGTACGGGGACAGAACCAATGAAGAACAGATATTGATGCACGAGGGAAACTTCCTTTCTTGTGATTATAAAAGCCGTACCGGTGTAAAATCCACATAATCGGATGCCACCAGAAGATACCGGGTGCCATCCCGGACACCCTGGAACAGATTGAGAAAATGGGCGGCGTCTCCGTGGACGTGGCCGTACACACAGATTTCCACCTGATACTCTTTACAGAGTTCCGTAAAACCGCTGACTTCTGCCGGGCTATACAGGGGAGGATAGTGGAGGGCGGCAATGAGGTGGCGGGCACCGGCGGCCCTGGCCCCTGCCAGGCTGCGCTCCAGACGGCCTACCTCCCGGTTGTAGATGAGCTGGTCGTGTTCGCCGAAATTCGGCATGGTGGGCAGGTTCCAGCCCCTGGTTCCGCAGATGGCTGTGTCTCCCATAGCATAGAACGTGTTATGCAGGAAATGCAGCTTTTCCGGTACAGCCTGCTGCATCTTCCTGAGAGATGTCCACCAGTAATCATGGTTGCCCTGGAGGATGGCAATCTGGCCGGGTAATTGGGACAGGGGATACAAGTCCCTTTCCACCGCATCCGGCAGATTCATGGACCAGGATGTATCGCCGCATAACAGCACCGTATCCGTGGGCTGTACCAGTGCCTGCCAGTTGGCAAAGATCTTTTCCCTATGGTTCAGCCATTGGGAACCGAATTTATCCATTGGTTTTGTAGGTGGTGCTCCGGACAGGTGCAAATCCCCTATTGCATAAATAGCCATATGGTTCTACTCCTTCCTGCGTTGACTTTATTTTCCCTGAAATATATAATTATCCTATTGTACAAGTAATAAAACCCTTGTAATACTCTTATGTTACTGAATCCGGAGAAGTTATGCAAGGCTTCGGAAGGGTTTTCTTTTTAGGAGGTATGTTCATGTCTTTCAAAGAAAAGTACGAACCACATGAGGTGGAAGCCCGGTGGCAAAAGTATTGGGCGGACCACAAGACCTACAAGGTCAACAACGACGATCCCCGTCCTAAATATTATACGCTGGAAATGTTCCCTTATCCTTCCGGCAACCTGCACATGGGCCATTGCAGAAACTATTCTATCGGTGACGTCATCGCCCGCTTCAAGACCATGCGTGGCTACAACGTGCTGCATCCCATGGGCTGGGATTCCTTTGGCATGCCTGCAGAAAACGCAGCTATCAAACACAATATCCCTCCTGCTAAGTGGACCATGGAAAATATCGCCAACATGACACGGCAGCTGAAATCCCTGGGCCTGTCCTACGACTGGGACCGGGAAGTCACTACCTGCAAGGAAGACTACTATAAATGGACCCAGTGGTTCTTCGAACTGATGTACAAACGGGGTCTGGCAGTGAAGAAGGAAGCTGCCGTGAACTGGTGCGATACCTGCGGTACCGTACTGGCTAACGAACAGGTAGAAGATGGCAAATGCTGGCGCTGCCACCAGCCTGTAGAAAAGAAACAGCTGAGCCAATGGTTCTTCAAAATCACGGACTACGCCCAACGGCTGCTGGATGATCTGAGCAAGCTGGAAGGCTGGCCTGAACGGGTTAAAATCATGCAGAAGAACTGGATCGGCCGCAGCGAAGGTCTGGAATTCGGCTTCGAAGTGCCGAAACTGGGCAAGAAGCTGAACGTGTACACCACCCGTCCTGATACGATCTATGGCGTAACCTTTGTAGTGGTACCGCCGGAACATCCCATGGTGGAAGAACTGCTGAAGGACAATCCCCGGAAGGCTGAACTGGAAGCCTTCTGCGATCAGGTAAAGAATACGTCCGATATCGAACGGACGTCTACGGAATCCGAAAAGCTGGGCATGTACACCGGTGTGGACTGCATCCATCCTCTGACCGGCGAAAAGGTCCAGATCTGGATCACGAACTATGTCCTGGTGGACTACGGCACTGGCGCCGTCATGGGCGTTCCTACCGGGGACCATCGTGACTGGATGTTCGCAACGAAATACGGCATCAAGAAGATACTGACCCTGCAGCCCAAGGATAAAGAGCTGAAGCTGGATGAAATGACGGATGCCTACGTAGAAAAGGAAGGCGTCCTGGTGAACGCCGGCCCATTCACGGGCATGGAAATGCACAAAGCCATGAGCGCCATCATCGACTACATGGAAGAAAAGGGTCTGGGTAAACGGCGCATCAACTTCCGCCTGAGAGACTGGCTTATCAGCCGTCAGCGCTATTGGGGCTGTCCGATTCCCGTGGTTTACTGCCCTCACTGCGGCGAAGTGCTGGTGCCCGAAGACCAGCTGCCTGTGAAGCTGCCTCTGGACGTAGAATTTACGGCCGGTGCCAAGAGCCCCCTGGCTACCAGCGATAGCTTTGTGAACTGCACCTGCCCGAAATGCGGTGGCCCGGCGAAACGGGAACTGGACACCATGGATACGTTCCTGTGCTCTTCCTGGTACTACCTGCGCTACACGGATCCCCATAATGACAAGGCTCCTTTCAGCGAAGAAGCTGTCAACTCCTGGATGCCCGTCAACCAATACATCGGCGGGATCGAACACGCCATCCTGCATCTGCTGTACTCCCGGTTCTTCATGAAGGTGTTGCACGACGCCGGCCTGGTAGAAGCGGACGAACCGTTTACGAACCTGCTGACCCAGGGCATGGTGCTGAAGGACGGCGGCAAGATGAGTAAGTCCGTGGGCAACGTGGTTTCCCCTGAAGATATCGTCAATACGTTTGGTGCCGATACGGCCCGTCTGTTCATCATGTTCGCTGCTCCTGTAGAACGGGAACTGGAATGGAGTGATAAAGGGGTGGAAGGTTCCTTCCGCTTCCTGAACCGGGTATGGCGCCTGGTGTACCACTTCAAAGATGTACTGGCTGAAAAGGTGACCAGCTATGATGCTGCCAACCTGAACGAACAAGATGCAGAACTGCGCCACATCCTGCACGCCAGCATCAAGAAGATTACGGACGACATTGACACCCGTTTCAACTTCAACACGGCTATTTCTACCATGATGGAACTGGTGAATGCCCTGTACGCTTACAAGGATAAAGCCCAGACTATTAACAAGGGCCTGATTTACGAAGCTATTTCCAAGCTGCTGCTGGTGATGGCACCGTTTACGCCCCACATTACGGACGAACTGTGGCATGATGCTATGGGCGCAACGGAAAGCATCCATAAGGAACCTTGGCCTACCTACGATCCGGAAGCTGTAAAAGTAGCCGAAGTGGAAGTACTGATCCAGGTCAACGGCAAACCGAAAGCCCGGATTATGACGCCGGCTGAAATCACGAAGGACGAACTGGCCAAAGTGGCTGTGGAAAACGAAACCGTGAAAGCGGCTATCGGCGATGCCAAAGTCGTGAAGGTCATTGCCGTACCGGGCCGTCTGGTGAATATCGTCATTAAAAAATAATATAGACTGAACCTTTTTTCCTACTACGAATTTTTCTTTATACCCTGTAACCAATGAAGCTAAGGCAGATGTTTCCTACATTTGTGCAGGGGGCATCTGCCTTTTTTGTACAGAAAGGAGCTCTATATGAACTTGTGGGAGAAACAGAAATGGCTGGTCATCGTCAGTATCATCCTCCTGTGTACGGGTGTGGGCCTGTGGTTTTCCAGACCCGGAGAACAGAACGGGGGGCAGCTGGTTCCGGACATGCCTGCAGCGGCCCGGGAGGAACAAAAGGAAGAAGGCTTATGTGTCTATCTTTCCGGTGCCGTAGTGCAGCCGGGGCTGTACCGGGTTGCACCGGGAACACGCTATGGAGATGCCCTGGAGCAGGCAGGTGGCCTGACGGATGAGGCGGACCTGACGAAGGTGAACCTGGCAAAAAAATGCAAGGACGGCTGTCAGATCCACGTGCCGGAACGGAAAGCAAAGAAGGAAAAGGCGGTTAAAGGGAAGAACGGACGGCAAAGCAGGCAGGAGAAGGAGAATCCGGCAGATGGAACTGCTGACCAGAAAATCAACGTAAACCTGGCTTCTGCAGAGGAATTGGAACGGCTGCCGGGTATAGGACCTTCTCTGGCGCAGAAAATCATCCGCTGCCGACAGGCAAAGCGTTTCAGCACGGTAAAGGACCTGCTGCAGGTGCCAGGTATAGGGCCGGCTAAATTGAAACAGTTGGCAGACAAAGTGGAGGTGTAACCATGAACAGCTTTGTCCTGGCAGCTTTGGCGTACGGAACAGGAATCTGGCTGGCCATCCGCTATGGCCTGCTCTGGCAGGTGGGCGTGGGGGCTGTTGCGCTCACCGGCTGTGTGGGGCTGATGCTGTGGCACAAGGGCCGCAGGGCTTTGCCCATGCTCTGCTGCTTTCTTTGTGGGGCGGCGGCACTGGGTCTGGTGACGGGCAGCCGGTATAGGACACCGGAGCAGAAAATGGCAGGCCTTGTAGGTCGGACAGTATCCCTGACAGGACGGACGGTGCCGGGGTCTGTGAAAAAGGACAGCTATGGGGGCTTTTCCTTCCTGCTGCAGGTGCCTGAGGGACAGGTGCGGGTCCATATCAAAAAGTACAAGGGATCTGAGCCCGGCCTGGGCCTGCTGCAGGTCCGGGGAAAATTTGCGGCCCCGGATGGCTTTTATAATCCCGGCCAGCCGGATCCTCATGTGTCTGCTGCTGTGAGAGGTCAGGGCGGCCGGCTCCTGGGAGAAGGGCGGGCTGTGACCGTGCTGAGCCGGGAATTGACACTGCAGGAGCGCCTGCAGATCTGGGGCGATGACCTGCGCCGGCAGTGGCAGAAGGCCCTGCCTCCCAAAGAGGCGGCTCTCCTCAGCGGTATGGTGCTGGGCGGCAGCGACAATATAGACGGGGATATCCTGCACTTGTTCCAGCGCTGTGGCCTCAGCCACCTTTTGGCCGTGTCCGGCAGCCATATGGCCATCCTGCTGGGCCTTCTTTGGGGATTGGCCAGCCTGCTGCCGGGGCCGAAACCGGTAAAGACTGTGCTCGTCCTGCTCTGCATGGGCTATTATACGGTCCTGTGCGGCCTCCGGCCTTCCGTGTGCAGGGCCTTCCTGATGGGAGCCGGTACCCTTTTGGGGAAAGCAGGCCGCAAGAAAGCGGATAGCCAGGCTTTTCTGGGTCTGGCGGCCATCCTGCTCCTGGTCTGGCGGCCTTATTCTCTTTGGGACCCGGGCTTTTTGCTGTCCTTTGGAGCCTGCCTGGGCCTTCTGGTCCTGCGGCGGCCTTTGGCCGGCAGGTTGTTCCTGCTGCTGCCCGGTTCTTTGGCTGGAGCCCTGGCCGTCCCTCTCAGCGCCCAGGCCCTGACGCTGCCCATCCTGGCCCATTTCTTCCACATGGTTTCTCTTGTGGCTTTGGCAGCTAATGTGCTGCTGGTGCCTCTGCTATCCCTGTGCCTGACCTTGGGCGCCTTGGGAGCGATGCTGGGGGTCCTGGGACTGGACCTGGCCGGCCGGGTGTTCCTCATCGGCACATCCCAGCTGCTGGGGGTGGCGTTCCAGGGCGGTCAGCTGTTATGCCGCCTGCCCGGCACCCATTGGGTCCTGGGCCAGCCGTCGGCCTTCCTGGTGCCCCTTTATTATCTGGCTCTGGCCGGCTGGCTGAAGCTGGGTTGGTTCCGGGAAGCGCGCAAATACCTGCTATGGAGTACCCGCCTGGGCACCGCTCTGGCAGTGGGCCTTCTATGGCTTTTCCCCAGGCTGCAGCCCCCGCCCCTTACGGCGTATTTTCTGGACGTAGGGCAGGGGGATTGTGCCGTGGTGGTCACGCCGGAACGGGAGGTCATCGTTATGGACATGGGTGGCCTGTCCGGCCTCTACGATACAGGGGAGCGGATCCTGGTGCCCTTTCTGCGGTATCTGGAGGTGGACAAGGTGGACATGGCCTTCGTGAGCCATGGGCACCACGACCATGCCGGGGGCCTGGCCGGACTGCTGAAGTGGTATCCGGTGGAAAAACTCTATCTGCCCAACGAAGCTCCTTCTTTGGATTTACAACAGGCTATACACGTGGGACGGACATTTCAGACAATAAAATTTGTATACAAAATACAAAAAACACAGAATCTGCCCTTAAAAAGCGGTATAATACATATCGTGGAAGCACCGGAATCGGCAGGGAAGGGAGGCGCGGAGAACGAAAACTCTGCAGTGGTGCAATTGATTCATCCTATAGGGAGCATCCTGTTTACAGGGGACGCTCCGGAAGCTTTGGAACGAAAAGCAGCCCGAAATCCTATCAGAAGTGATGTACTGAAAATATCCCATCACGGATCGAACACCTCTTCGGACCGGGCCTTCCTGGCCGCAGTACAGCCTCGTTTGGCTGTCATCTCGGTGGGCCGGGACAACCGATTCGGACATCCTCATGAAGAAACGCTGAAAAGACTGAAATCTTTTAATATTCCCGTTGTGCGGACAGATTTGTCAGGGGCTATAAAAATAACCTTTGACGAGCGCGGAATATGGTGGTATAGTATACGCAACACGAACAATACCAATACTTGGGAGTGAATCGTTTGGAATTAAAAGCGGAAGCCCTCCTGGCCAAACTGGACCGGGAGAAGTCCTGTCCTCATATGGTCGTCGCCTTTGGCGATGAACCCTATTTCAAAAAGTCTCTGGAAAAGAAGATACGTAGTAAAGCCTTTCCGGAGGGGACGGACTGCAACGAATGGAATTTCCAAGGAGATTTTGCCCTGTCTGCCTTACAGGAAGCAGTCAATGAAGTCCCGTTTTTCGGCGGTCAGAACTGGGTGTTCATAGAGAATCCAAAAATCCTGGAAGCGAAGACGAAAGAGAAAAACGAACCCAAAAAGACAGGCACACGAAAAAAGGGGAAAACGCCTACACCGGTGGAAACCCTGGTCCGGATCCTCAGCGATGTACCGGAATACACCTACGTATTCTGCGTCTGTGAGAAACTGGACAAACGGCAAATCTTTTACAAGCATATGAGCAAGACAGCCCTGGTGGCCGATTGCTCTTCCCTGAAGCCCTATCCCAATGTGTTGCAGCCCTGGCTGCGCAATGAAGCGGATAAGCTGGGCGGACGGCTGACCAATGAAGCCATGAACCTGCTGGTGGAGTATGTAGCCTCTTCAGAAAAGGCGCCTCTGCTGTTTCTCAGGCAGGAGCTGCAGAAACTGGCCTTGTATGCAGGTAAACGCAAGCTCTGGTCAGCAGATGACGTGAAGCAGATGTTTTCCCAACTACCGGAAATCTCCGGGTTTGCCCTGGGCAACGCCGTAGGAGAAGGCCGGCTGGACAAGGTGCTCCAGCTGCTTTCGGAAGAACGGAAGAACAACGGGGATAGCGGGTTTTACGGCCTGCTGGCCCGGCTGGCTTCTTCTGTGCGGAGTATGCTGCAGGTGAAGGAAATGCAGGACACAGGTGCCCAGCAGGACTACATCGTCTCTGTAACGAAGCTGCATCCCTATAGAGTGAAAGTGGCCATGGGCTACAACGCCCGGTATTCCCGGGAGGCGTTGGAAAAAGCCTATATAGGCCTTGGTGAGACTGCAATGGAATCCAGACAGGGGGGCCGTACCTGGCCACGTCTGGAGGAAGTTTTAGTAGAATTTGTGGGCAGTAAAAAATATTAGGAGGTTATGACAGAATGTTGGCATTAAACTCGTATCAAACAATGGCTGTAGGTATCTTTCTGTACTATTTAGGGAAATATTTAAAATCCAAGATCAAGTTTTTACAAACGTACTGTATTCCTAACCCGGTCATTGGCGGTATCCTGTTCGCTATTATCAACCTGGCCCTGCATCAGGCCGGCGGCAGCGCCATCAAGCTGGATACTGTACAGCAAAGCTTCTTCATGAATATGTTCTTTACGAGTGTCGGGTTTACTGCCAGCTTTGCCCTGCTGAAAAAAGGCGGCCGGGGCGTAGTGACTCTGACCATCGTCTGCGGCATCCTCATTGCCCTGCAGGATGTCATCGGCGTAACTCTGGCAAAAGTATTCAGCCTGCATCCCCTGCTGGGTCTGTGCGCCGGTTCCATCCCTCTGGTAGGCGGCCACGGTACCTCCGGTGCCTTCGGTCCTATGTTTGAAAGCATGGGCGTAGCCAGAGCCAATACGGTGGCCATCGCTATGGCTACGTTCGGCCTGATTTCCGGCTCCCTCATGGGCGGCCCTGTAGCCCATAGACTGCTGGTAAAATACCATCTGCGCAGTGGCGCTGTGGATATGGATCAGCCGGCAGACGTGAGCACGAACAGTATGGAAGCAGCAGAACCTGTGCCCATGACGCCTGAAAAGTTCATGCTGGGTACCGGCGAAATCCTCATCGCTATGGGTATCGGCACCATCGTTACGAAGTTCTTTAACAGCGTCGGCCTGGTATTCCCCGGCTACATCGGCTCCATGCTGGTAGCTGCCGTTATCCGGAATATCGCAGATACCGTAAAGGGTGTGGATGTACCTATTCCCGAAATCCAGACCATGGGCGACGTTGGCCTGAACATCTTCCTGTCTATGGCCCTCATGAGCCTGCGGATCTGGGAACTGTTCGATATTGCCGGCCCTCTGTCCGTCATCGCTATCGCTCAGGTTGTCCTCATGGCCTTGTTCACCACGTTCGTGGTCTTCAACGTTATGGGTCGGGACTACGATGCTGCCGTCATGGTCTCCGCTACCTGCGGTTTCGGTATGGGCGCTACGCCTAACGCCATGGCTAACATGAGCGCCATCACCACTGTGTATGGTCCCTCTCCGAAAGCCTTCTTCGTAGTACCTTTGGTAGGCGCTATGTTCATCGACTTCGTAAATTCCAGTATCATCATGGTGTTCGTGAATATCTTTGGGAAGTAACCTTAGTAAAAAAACCTGCCGCGGTTGGCGGCAGGTTTTTTTTGTAGCGAAGAGCAAAGAGCGAAAAGCGAAGAGGTGTGCTCCGCACAATCTTGTTGCAGCAGTACGACTATTATCAATTGTATGGGATAAGAGCATTGTTTGAAATGATGATATGTCACATCGTTGTTTTAAGGCCTGCGCAGCGCGCCCTCTTCGCTCATCACTCTTCGCTTTTCGCTTTGTTTTCTTCCGGAAACTCCAGCACCACGTCCGGCTCTGTGAAGCCGCGGCCGAATACGTCATTGGCATCCTGGACGGTGACGAAGGCCATGGGGTCTTCCTGTTCGATAATCTTCTTGATATGATTCAGCTGGGTCAGTTTGATGACGACCATGAGGACTTTCGTATCGTTGTGAGTAAAGCCACCTTCCCCATGGAGGAATGTAACACCTCTCTGGACCTCCCGCATGATCCGGTCGGCAATCTTGTCCGGCTCCTTGCTGATGATCATGATGGTTTTCTTATAATCAAAGCCCACCATGAAGAAGTTCGTGGCTTTAAAAGAGATGAAAAACATGACCATGGTGTACAGCACGGGCTCAATGCCTAAGAACACCATAGCGGCTAGCATCAGGATTACGTTGAAAGCGAAGTTCGTAGTGCTGACACTGATGCCTTTATACTTTTTGGCCATGAAGCCGATGATGTCCACACCTCCTGTGGACGCTTCCGAACGGTATACCAGGGCAGCCCCCAGACCTTCCACTACGCCGCCTGCGATACAAGACAGGATGGGGTCGTTTACGACTACCAGTTCCTGGAGAAAGACTGTGGCGTCCAGGATGACGGAAAAGATCAGGGTGCCCATGAGACTGTCAATACAGAATGTACGGCTCATGTAGCGATAGGCCAGATAGAACAAGGGGATATTCAGGATGAAGCTGACGATACCGGCAGGCCAGTGGAACAGGTAGTACAGGATCATGGAGAAACCGGCAATCCCTCCGGCGATGAAATGATGGCGGACGAAGAAGCTGTTCACAGCTACTGCCATCAGAAAACAGCCCAGAGTTGTCCAGAAATATTTGCGGATCAGTTTTGGCATAGGATGACCTCCTTGATTAGAGTGATATTATTGTAACACTTTTTAATCATAAATGATAGAAAATCAAGAAGACGGAACGTTTGTGGAAAAAAGTTAAAATAATGTTCATAAATCTCTTGCTACAATTAAAAAATAACGGTAAAATGGATACAAAATACACTGAAGGTGAAAAGACCATGATTGTGCATGCCTATGCAAAAATTAATCTGGGCCTGAAGGTCCTGGGCCGACGACCGGATGGTTACCACGGGGTGGATATGATCATGCAGAGCATATCCCTGGCCGATACTATTACACTGGAGCCGGCGGCTTCCTTTGCCGTGACCACGGATCTGGCAGAGCTGCCCTGTGACAAGCGGAACCTGATGGTGAAGGCAGCTTTAGCCTTCCAAAAGGCAACCGGCTGTGACCTGAATGTTCATCTTCATGGCGAAAAACAGATCTTCGTAGCCGCAGGACTGGCAGGGGGCAGTACGGATGCAGCAGCAGTGCTGAAGCTGCTGAACCAGTACTATGGAGAGCCTCTGCCCCGACAGCAGCTGGAGACGGTGGCCGCCACCATCGGCAGCGACGTGCCATTCTGTATTGCCGGAGGCACTCAGAGAGCCCGGGGGAGGGGCGAACTGATGACAGTGCTGCCGGCCGTGCCAGATTTTCACCTGGTCCTTGTAAAACCAGCCGCTTTGGAGGTCTCCACGGCCTGGGCTTACGGGGAAATCGATCGGAAGCCGCCGAAAAACAGTCCGGATATAGACAAACTGGAACAGGCGATTGTTTCTCAAAAGCTTCCGGATGTCCTGGCCCTTATGGGCAATGACCTGGAGCTGGTGACGGTGCCGGCTCATCCCATCCTGCAGGGATTATTGACGGAATTGCAGGAACTGGGCGCTGCGAAGGCCATGATGAGCGGCAGCGGGCCTACTGTATTTGGCATCTTTTTCCAGGCTGAAGCAGCTGCTAAGGCTGCCGGCCTGTTGAAACAGAAATATAGAGAGTTACAAATAGAAACAGCACATACAGTGCGGGAGGGGTATTGAAAATGGTTGAACGGTTGAAACAAATTCCTTTGGATTCTTACAAACCTCTGCGGGAGGTCGTTGTAGAAAATATCCGGCAGGCTATTATCAGTGGGCAGTTCCCTGCTGGCATGCGCCTTATGGAACTGCAGCTGGCTGAGGAGATGGGCGTCAGCCGGACCCCTGTCCGGGAAGCTATCCGTAAGATGGAACTGGAAGGCCTGGTCGTCATGATTCCCCGGAGAGGGGCTTATGTAGCCAACATCTCTATCAAAGACATCAACGAGGTCTACGAAGTCCGTACGGCTCTGGACGTACTGGCTGCCGGCCTGGCTGCCGAAAAGATTACGGATGAGGAAGTGGCTGAAATGCGCCGCCTCATAGAAGTTGACAGACCTTTGGTTGCAGAAAAGAATTATCCGAAAATTATTGAAAACGATACGGCATTTCATGATATAATCTATCGAGCCAGTGGCAACCGCCGCTGCATGACCATCATCAACAACCTGCGGGAGCAGATCACGGCCATCCGTGGCAGCTCCATGCCGTATCCAGGCCGTCTGGAAGTCATGTTGGAAGAACACACGGCCATTGTGGATGCCATTGCAAAACACAACGCCAAGAAGGCTCAGGAAGCAGTTCGGGTCCATATGGAAAATGCAGAACGGACCCTGCTGCGCGTCATTGAAGAACAAACCAATATCCCTACGGACAAGAAAGGAAAGAAGGTAGTGGCTAATGGCAAGAATTAAGCGTCTGGAGCGTATCGTAGCATTAACCAAAGAATTGAACGATCATCCATTCCAGTTATTTCCCTTTTCGTATTTTTGCGAAAAGTTCACAGTCGCTAAATCTACATTAAGTGAAGACGTGCAGACGGTTCGGAACGGACTGGCAGCCTATGATCTGGGCATCATCGAAACGGTGGCCGGGGCCAGCGGCGGTGTACGCTTCATTCCCTATCATACGAACGAAGCAGATAACCAATTCCTGGGGGAATTGGCTCAGAAATTGAAAGATCCTCAAAGAGTGCTGCCCGGCGGCATGATCTATATGAACGACCTGCTGTTTGATCCTCAGATCTGCTCTCGTTTGGGAGAAATCATTATGCAGCGGACGCTGGAACTGAAGCCGGAATACGTCATGACTGTAGAAACGAAAGGTATTCCTCTGGCTCTCAGTACGGCCCGGGCATTCAACATCCCCATGGTCATGGCCCGGAAAGAAGCCCGGATTACGGAAGGACCTGCGGTAAGTATCAGCTATCTCAGCGGCTCTTCCAAAAAAATCCAGTCCATGTCCCTGCCCAGAAAGGCTCTGCCTCCCAAGGCACGGGTCCTGGTCGTAGATGATTTCATGCGTGGTGGTGGCACGGCCCGGGGCATGCAGGAACTGGCAGCCGAAGTAGGCGCTACGGTTGTGGGCACTTACCTGTTTATCTCTACGAAAGAACCGGTCAAGAAGACCGTAGAAGAATATGCTTCCCTGCTGACTTTGAAATCCGTGGACGAAGCAGCTAAGGCTATAGACGTTGCACCGGAATTACTGTAATCACTAGGAGGCTTTAAGAATGTCGGATTTGGCGGCAATCATCCTTGCTGCAGGCAAGGGAACGCGGATGAAATCAAAACTACCCAAGGTACTGCACAAACTGTGTGGCAAACCCATGCTGGAACACGTCATGGACGCTGCCGAGGAAGCAGGTGCGGATGACGAAATCGTCATTGTGGGCTTCGGTTCTGAAAAAGTTACGGAGTTTGTAGGTACCCGTGCCCGGGTGGCTATCCAGCCGGAACAGCTGGGCACAGGCCATGCAGTGCTGCAGGCAAAAGACCTGCTGGGGGATGCTAAAGGTACAGCCCTGATCCTGTGCGGCGATACGCCTCTTCTGGAAGGGGCTGAACTGAAAAAATTCTACGAAAGCCACTTGAAGAGTGGTGCCGGTGTCAGCGTATTGACAGCTACGGCCCCGGATCCCTTCGGCTATGGCCGGATCCTGCGGGACGAAGCCGGTCAGGTCACGGGCATCGTGGAAGAAAAAGACGCTACGCCGGAGCAGCGGAAGATCCGGGAAATCAATACGGGCATCTACTGTGTAGAACTGCCTTTGCTGTTTGAACTGCTGGCCAACCTGTCCAACGACAATGCCCAGGGCGAATATTATCTGACGGATATCCTGAGTATCTGCCTGACAAAAGGCCGTCGGGTAGCCGGCATCAAAACCGGGGACTTCGACATGGTTATGGGCGTAAACTCCCGCCGGCAGCTGGCTGAAGCCCAGCGCATCATGAACAGCCGCATCGTAGGCCGTCTCATGGACGAAGGGGTCTCCGTCATGGATCCTGCTACGACGTATGTGGAAAAAGGCGTGAAGGTAGGACGGGACACGGTACTGTATCCCTGCACCTGGCTGGAAGGGGATACGGAAATCGGCGAGGACTGTGAAATCGGGCCTCAGGTCCGCTTTACGAATGTGAAGGTAGGCAATGGCACGGTCATGCAGTTTGTCTATGCTCATGACTGCCAGGTGGGCAATGAAGTCCATATGGGACCTTACGACCACCTGCGGCCCAATACGGTCATTGCAGACCATGTGAAGATGGGCAACTTCGTAGAAGTGAAGAACTCCAATGTAGGCGTGGGCACGAAGCTGCCGCACCTGCAGTACATCGGGGACAGCGATATCGGCAGCAACGTGAACATGGGCTGCGGTACCATTACGGTCAATTACAACGGTAAGATCAAACAACGCACAGTCATCGAAGACGATGCCTTTGTAGGCTGCAACAGCAACCTGGTGGCTCCTGTGACCATCGGCAAGGGCAGCTACATCGCTGCCGGCAGCACCATTACAAAAGATGTGCCTGCCAACGCACTGGGCGTGGCCCGGGGCAAACAGGTCAATATTCCGGACTGGGCTGAAAAATACAGAAACAAAAAATAAGCGGTTGTCACAAAAGAAATAGAGTTGTATACTTTTCTTTAGAATTCTAGACTAAGAACCTGGGGGTAGTAAAAGCATGTTGGGTGAAAAATCTGCCGACGAAATGGCTATATTTTCCGGCAACGCCAATCCTGATCTGGCGAGAGAAATTGCAGCATATCTGGGGACAACGGTAGGCGACGCTGTCATCAACCGTTTCAATAACGGTGAAGTACAGGTTATGATTAACGAAAGTGTCCGTGGCAAGGATGTGTTTATTGTACAACCGACCTGCGGTCCTGCTGTAAATGATAATATTATGGAACTGCTGATTATGGCAGATGCCTTCAAACGGGCTAGTGCCAGACACATTACAGCTGTAGTTCCTTTCTATGGCTATGCCCGTCAGGACAGAAAAGCCAGAGGCCGTGAACCTATCACTGCCAAACTCATGGCTGATCTGATGACCGTAGCCGGTATCACCCGTCTGGTCACTGTGGATCTCCACGCTGCCCAGATCCAGGGCTTCTTCGACATTCCTGTGGATCATATGCCCGGCGGCCCTATCATGGCTGACTATATGAAGGAAAAAGGATTCGATCCTTCCGATATCAAGGTCATTTCTCCTGACCTGGGCGGTGTAAGCCGTGCCCGTAACTTTGCTACCCGCCTGGAATGCGGTCTGGCCATCATCGACAAACGGCGCCCTGAACCCGGTGTAGCCGAAGTCATGAATCTGATTGGTGATGTAGAAGGCAAGATCTGCATCATGGTGGACGATATCGTAGATACGGCCGGTTCCCTGTGTGAAGGCGCCAAGGCTCTGAAGAAATTCGGTGCCAAGGAAGTCTATGCCTGCGTAACCCACCCGATCCTGACGGATCCTGCCCTGAGCCGGATTGCCCAATCCGATATCAAGGAACTGGTAACCACGAATACGATTCCTCTGGCTCCTGCTAAGAAGCATCCGAAGATTACCCAACTGTCCGTGGCACCCATCCTGGCAGAAACCATCCTGCGGATCTACAACCATCTGTCCGTAAGCCATCTGTTTGAAGAATAACTGAATGAAAAAAGGGCTGTGTTTGTCACAGCCCTTTTTTAGTGAAGAGCAAAGAGCGAAAAGCGAAGAGGTGTGCGCTGCACGGCCCCACCACCACCTACGGTGGCCCTCCGCCCCCAGAGGGGGCCGGATTCCGCGCAAGCGGCCTCTTCGCTCTTATCTCTTCGCTTTTATCTAAAGGAGTCAGAACCCATGAAACTCATCACCTGCCTGGGAAATATCGGCAAGGAATATGCCAATACCCGGCACAATATCGGCTTTATGGTGGCGGATTGCCTGGCTGAGCGCTGGTCCGATGGCGGCAGCTGGAAAAAGGCGGATAATGCTTTTTATCTGGAAAAGCGGATGCCGGAGAAATGCTACGTCATCAAGCCTACGACCTATATGAATAACAGCGGTGTAGCCGTCAGTGATTTTGCCCGCTTCTACCACATAGAACCGGAAGCAATCCTGGTGGTCCAGGACGATATGGATCTGCCGGTAGGCACCCTGCGGATCCGCCGGAAAGGCTCTTCCGGCGGTCATAACGGACTGAAATCCATAGAGAACGCCATCGGCAGTCAGAACTATCCCCGCATCAAGATTGGCATCGGCCATCCCGTTCATGACGAACAGGCTGTCATCAGCCACGTGCTGCACCCCTTCCGGGGAGACGACCTGAAGCTCATCCAGGAAGCTGTGGCGAAAGCAGCGGACGCGGTGGAGATGTGGATGCAGGGAGCGGATCTCAGCGAACTTATGGAAAAGTTCAATGCCAAGAAGAAGCCAAAAACGGCTGCCGATAAACCGGAGGGCAAGCCGGCTCAGGCTTAAAGACGGTCAGCCACTTGCATCAATAGCAAAAATGGTTTATAATTCTGACAATGAATAATTAAATATCTCCTTTCTGCGTATGGCACAGGGGTAGGAAGGTTAGCGAGGACCTGGCATTGAAAAATGTCCGGCCCTTTTTTTTGGTAAAGGAGCAGAACCTGGCACAGTTTATCTACGAGGTGAAGCAATGTCGAATGTAAGTACTGTTTTTCATGAATTGTTTGCAGGCGTTTTTGCACTGGGAGATCCTTATACCTGGATCATGTTCGCAATCGGGGTCATCCTGATCTACCTGGGGGTCCGCAAGGGCTATGAACCGGTGCTGCTGTTCCCCATGGGGGTGGGCTGCATCCTGGCCAACCTGCCGGGCCATTTCGCTGTCATGCCGGTGGATGGTGGAGAACCGGGGTTCCTCACCGTGCTGTATCAGGCGGGCATCGCCAACGAATTATTCCCGGTACTGATCTTCATCGGCATCGGCGCCATGTGTGACTTTACGCCGCTCATCCGGGCTCCTTACATGATGCTGTTCGCGGCGGCTGCCCATCTGGGCATCTTTGTGGCAACGCTGGCAGCTGCGCTGGTGGGTTTCCCCTTTAATGAAGCGGCGTCTATCGGCATCATCGGGGCGGCGGACGGGCCTACCACCATCTTTGTGGCCCAGAAATTTGCCCGGAACCTGCTGGCACCGTTGACCGTCACGGCCTTTTGCTATATGTCCCTGGTGCCCATCATCCAGCCTCCGGTGGTAAAATTGCTGACCACGAAGGAAGAGCGGAAAATCAAGATGCACTATAAGGAAGAAAAGCCCGTGTCCCAGACCGTGCTGTTCCTGTTCCCACTTATGGTCACCTTTATTGCGGGCGTCATCGCTCCTATTTCTGTACCCCTCATTGGGGCTCTCATGTTCGGCAACCTGCTGAAGGTGTCCGGGGTCTGTGACAGCCTGGCTCAGACGGCCCAGGATGAATTGACGAACTTGGTGACTTTGCTGCTTGGCATTACGGTAGGCGCTACCATGACGGCAGAAAGCATGCTGAATGCCCAGGTATTGAAAATCCTGTGCCTGGGAGCTGTGGCCTTCATCTTCGATACGGTGGGGGGCCTGCTGTTTGCTAAATTCGTGAACCTGTTCCTGAAAAAGAAAATCAATCCCATGATCGGGGCCTGCGGTATCTCCGCGTTCCCCATTTCCGGACGGGTTATCTCTAAAATGGCCTTAAAGGAAGACCCGACGAACTTCATCATCCAGCAGGCCATCGGCGTGAATGTAGCCGGGCAGGTAGCCTCCGTGGTAGCCGGCGGCCTGGCCATGGCCCTCATTCCTGTGCTGCAGTAAAGGAGGCACGGACATGCATAGTGTAGAATCTGCTATAGAACTGCTCATCATCGCCTACCCTCTGGTGTTCGTCATCATGGCCCTGTTTGCGGGCCTGACCATGGCGTTAGTGAAGATGTTTCCGGTAAAAGAATAAGCCGCCGCAGGGCGGTTTATTCTTTTTAGTGAAGAGCAAAGAGCGAAGAGCAAAGAGCGAAAAGCGAAGAGGTGTGCGCTGCACGCTTCCACTGCCATCCTTAAAATGAACCCACCACCGGCTTCGCCGGTCCCCCGCCCTTGAAAAGGGCGGACAAAGAGGATGCTGCGGAGCAGCCCTCTTCGCTCTTTACTTTTCGCTCTTCGCTTTATTATGTTATAATAATCCGTAGTACTCAAAAAGGGGAGCGTGAAATTCATGGATTATAAAGAATTAGTAGAAAATGCCAGAAAATGCCTGGGGAAATGCAAGGGGTGCCCGGTTTGCAACGGGGTGGCATGCAAAAATATGATTCCCGGACCCGGTGCTAAGGGTGTCGGGGATACGGCTATCCGCAATTACAATAAATGGCAGGAAATCCGCGTGGTTATGGATACCCTGTGTGCAAAACGGCCTGTGGACACCAGCTTCACTCTGTTCGGCCGTACGTTCAAATACCCGATTTTCGCAGGTCCTGTAGGCGCCGTAGCTATGCACTACAGCGACAAATACAACGACCTGACCTATAACGCCGAACTGGTGCCCGGCTGCGCTGAGGCCGGCATTGCTGCCTTTACAGGCGACGGCATGGATCCTGCTGTGATGGAAGGGGCTACGAAGGCTATTAAAGACTGCGGAGGCCTGGGTGTGCCTACTGTGAAGCCTTGGAATAAGCAGATGATTGCAGAAAAAATGGCTCTCGTAAAAGAATCCGGTGCCTTTGCCGTAGCCATGGACGTGGATGCTGCAGGTCTGCCGTTCCTGAAAAACTTTGTGCCTCCTGCAGGCAGCAAATCCGTGGAAGAAATGGCGGAAATCATCGCCTTGGCAGGCCGGCCTTTCATCGTGAAAGGCATCATGAGTGTAAAAGGCGCTCTGAAGGCGAAAGAAGCCGGCGCTTCTGCCATCGTGGTGTCCAACCACGGCGGCCGTGTCCTGGACCAGAGCCCTGCTACGGCTGAAGTCCTGCAGGAAATCGCCACGGCAGTGGGCGATTCTATGAAAATCCTGGTGGATGGTGGCATCCGCAGCGGCGTAGATGTGTACAAGGCTTTGGCCTTAGGCGCTGATGCCGTGCTGATTGCCAGACCCTTCGTAAACGCTGTGTATGGCGGCGGCAAAGAAGGCGTGAAGCTTCTGACTGACAAATTGGGCGCAGAACTGGCTGACACCATGGAGATGTGTGGCACTGCCAGCCTGGCTGAAATCAGCCTGGAAAACGTACGGAAATTTTAAAACAGATGACAGGGAAGGGAGCGTGAAACCATGAGGAATATACCCCATTTTTCCCCTTCCCAGGTCATTGCCCTGACATTTGCGGCACTGATCCTGACCGGAGCTCTGCTGCTGATGCTGCCTATAGCCGGAGCCCGGGGAGAGGGGCTATCCTTCGTGGACGCCCTTTTCACTGCGGCTTCGGCTTCCTGCGTTACGGGGCTTATTGTGGTGGACACGGGTACGTATTTTTCTACGTTCGGCCAGCTGGTGCTCATCTGCCTGATTCAGCTGGGCGGCCTGGGCCTCATGTTGTTTGCAACCTTGTTTACTGTAGCAGCCGGACGCAGGCTGGGCCTCCAGGACAGGCTGAATATCCAGGCTTCCCTGAACCAGAACGATATGCGGGGCGTGGTGAATATGAGTCTGCGGGTAGCGAGATACACCTTTGTCATAGAAGGGTTCTTTGGCACCCTGCTGGCCATTCGTTTTGCCTTCCAGTTCGGGCCCAAGGGCATTTATTACGGCTATTGGCATGCCATTTCTGCTTTCTGTAATGGGGGCTTCGACTTATTCGGCCATTTTAACAGCCTGACGGGGTTTGTTGGAGACCCGGTGGTCAATATCTGCATCGATGCCCTGATCCTGTTGGGAGCCTTGGGCTTTCCGGTTATGAGCGACCTGTTGCGGAATAAGTTCCGCTTCAAAAAGCTGCGGGTGAACAGCAAGCTGGTGCTGGTATCCACGGTGGCTCTGACTGTAGTGGGTACGGCGGGCTTCGCCTTCTTCGAACAAGGAAACCTGGCCACTATCGGGAAGATGTCTCCCATGACCCAATTCTGGGCCAGCCTGTTCCAATCCATTACGCCTCGTACAGCAGGTTTCAATACGGTGGACCTGACCGGCCTACGGGCACCGACAATGTTCCTGATGGTCATCCTCATGTTCATCGGGGCGTCCCCGGTTTCTACAGGCGGCGGCATCAAGACTACCACGGCGGCTTTGCTGCTGCTGAACATTCGTCAGGTAGTCAAGGGGGATCCGGACTGTGTGATTTTTGGCCGGCGCATCAGCCAGGAAAACAGCGGCCAAGCCTTTGCCATTGCGGGCATGAGCATCGTCTGGGTAACTTGCACGGTGCTGTGCATCACGTACCTGGAAGATACCAGCTTCCTGTATGCCTTGTTTGAAGTGGTGTCGGCTTATGCAACTGTGGGGATGTCCACGGGGCTCAGCCAGCATTTGTGCACGGCCAGCAAGCTGATCCTGGCCCTCAGCATGTATGCAGGCAGAGTCGGAGTCATGACCTTTGCCCTGGCCCTCACGGCCCGGAAGCAGCGGGGCCATATCCATTATCCCAAAGAAGATATTTTGATAGGGTAGGTGCGCTATGAAAGAGAAAAGACAATTTGTGGTCTGGGGCCTGGGCCGGTTCGGCCGGGCTATTGCGGAAACCCTGGTAGAGCTGGGCCATGAAGTATTGGGCATAGACAATAACGAAGATGTGGTGCAGAACGAGGCGGAGAAGCTGACCCACGTGGTGCTGTGCGACGTCATTGACGAAAAGGCAGTAGCCAGCCTGGGCATCCGTAACTTCGACGCGGCCATCGTGGCCATCGGGGAATTGCAGCCCAGCCTCATGTGCGTTATGCTCATGCGGGAAGCGGGCATGAAGACCATCTACGCCAAGGCTTCGAATCCCCTGCATGGCAAGATGCTGCACAAACTGGGGGCTACGAAGGTCATCTACCCGGAACGGGATATGGGCCGTCGGGTCGGCCATAACCTGGCCTACACGAATATTCTGGACTATATCGAGCTGGGCAGCGACATCTGCCTCATGGAAATCGCCCTCAGCCCGGAAACTGTGGGCAAGAACCTCATCGACATCAATGTGCGGAAAAATTATAACGTGAACGTAGTGGCTATCAAGCATAAGGACGGGTCTACGGAAATCACCCTGGATCCTACGAAACCCTTCCGTAAAGGGGACAAACTGGTGGTCATCGGCACCCGCAAAAGTGTGGAAGCGCTGGAGGACGGCATATGATCTACGAAATCACATCCCTGAAGAACGAATGGGTGAAACGGACGGCATCCCTGAAACAGAAAAAATACAGGGTTCGGGAAGGACTGTTCCTGGTGGAAGGGAAACGGGCTGTCAGCGAAGCCCGGGATTCCGGCTGGGACATAGACTGCTATTTTTATACCCGGCTGCCGGAAGGCTGGGAAGATCCGGTGGAGTCTGAAACCGTGTATTATCATGTAACGGATGCCGTGTTCCGCAAAGCAGCGGATACGGAAGATCCTCAGGGCATCGGAGCTCTTGTGCGGATGCCTCAGCAAAAGCTGCAGGATTTTGCGCCTGATATGGGCTTGGTGCTGGTCCTGGCCAGTATCCAGGATCCGGGCAACGCCGGCACCCTCATCCGCAGCGCGGACGCTATGGGCGCCGTAGGGGTGGTGTGCCTGGACGGCACCGTGGATCTGTACAATCCCAAGGTGGTTCGGTCCACTATGGGTTCCCTGTTCCATCTCCCCGTCTTTACGAATGTGGGGGTTCGGGAACTGGCGGACTGGGTCAAGGCCAAGCATATCCCACTGTGGGCCACGGCTCTCAAAGGGGCAGAAGACGTGACGAAGACTACATTCCCGCCCTGCAGCGCCCTGATCCTGGGCAGCGAAGGCAACGGAGTGCCGGAGGTCCTGCTGGCCATGGCGGACAAGAAGGTGAAGATTCCTATGTTTGGCCACGCCGAAAGCCTGAATGTGGCCATTGCCGGCAGCATCCTGCTGTTTGCGGCGGTGACAAATACAGCGAAGAGCGAATAGTAAAGAGGGACAACGACATACGACGGACGACATACGACGACCGATAGAGGAACAAAAAACCGTCTTCCGCCGGTTTGAATATGTTCCACGCGAAGCGTGGTTCCTTTATCGTCCGTCGTCAGTCGGCTATCGTCCGTCCGTCGGTAACTTCTAATTCCGTTGACTCTGCTTGCAAATCATTGTATAATGAAGCGTAATTATAAATCATAAGGCTATGAAAGAGACAGTAGATGGTGCCGTCGGTACAGCGACTTGGGGACAGTGGGAGCCCGGGCAGGAGAAGGCAGCGTTGAACATCCCTCTGGAGCCGGTTCCCGAACCAGCAGTAGGGTGACCCGGAACATGACCGTTACAGCATGAAAAGTGGCAGTCTATTGACAGGCTGTCATAAGGGTGGTACCACGGGCTCATAGTCTCGTCCCTTCGGGGACGGGACT
>OMUE01000226.1 GCA_900314165.1 uncultured Acidaminococcus sp. | reverse complement strand
CTGTTACGGCCATGGCATAAATCTTGGCTCGGCTGAACATAGAATCCACTACAGCGTATTCGTGGATATTGTGGTTGAATTCCCCGATGACACCACAGGAGCACAGCACAGGCACACCGGCAGCAGCAATCGCTCCTGCGTCGGAAGCTCCCCCCAGCTGAATCTGCCCGAATTCCGGGAAACCATTTTCCTTAGCGACCGTATTAAGCAGGGTGTGCAGCCGCAGCATCTGTGGATTCGGCTGGAACGGCAGCAGGTTGGACCGGGTTACCGTATATTCCGTCGTCGTTCCCGGAACGAACGTCTTTTTCATGACCTCTTCCGCCTTTGCCAGCACCGCATCCCCCAGTTCTTTGGAGCAGAAGCGGATATCCACTTCAAATTCACTGCGTTCCGGAATCGTCGTCCGGTTCGTATTACCACCGCTGGTGATGACGCTGACCGTCACGGTAGTTCCTACGGACAAGTCTGTTAGCGGAATAAGTTGGGCACATTTCAGCACGGATTCATGGACCGCATTATGGCCTTTCGTAAATTCATTACCGGAATGGCCGCCCAGACCATGGACGACAGCCTTGATACCGCAGCCGGTCTTACGGCCTACGCAGAGCGCGTTGGTAATATGGCCAGTTTCCATATTGAAGGCACACAGGGCGCCTTTGCTTTCATCATAGAAGAATTGGCAGACATCCGTACCCTGATGGCCCCCTTCTTCATCCCCGGCATACATAATCTTGATGGGATGATCTTTATAGCCAATCTCATTCAGGGCTTTGATTACGTACAGGGAGATAATGATGCCGCCCTTCATATCCAGCACACCGGGGCCAAAAGCCTTGCCATCTTCAATTTTAAAGGGATCCGGACCGCCAAAGGAACCTGTACGATGCACCGTATCAATATGGCCGGAAAAGATGACGGGAGCGCCCGGACGATCCTTGCCCAAGATACCTACCAAGACGCCTGCCCGGTCCGGACGGGCTGGATGGATATAACATTCAAAGCCGACAGCTTCAAATTCCTTTTTCAGCCAGACCTGTGCCCTGTCCACATTTTCCTTCTCGTCCGTCTTCCCTTCCAAATTGACCAGCGTCTTCCACTTTTCTATCATCTCGTCTCTATGAGAATCGATGAACTCATTAATCTGATGGAAATAAAGATTCATACTTCTTCCCCCCAATAAAAATTCATACGTCTATTATACAAAAGAATCCATTTACAGTATAGCCTTTACTGCAAATGGATTCTTATTGTTTTAGTTTTATAGGATTTGCTTGCTAATACTCATTTACCCCAGCAACGCCTTTAACCCCAGATAATAAACAGACGGACAGAACAGGCAGCCAACACCGGTTCTGAAGGTCGAGGTCATAGCGCCATAGGGGACCAATTTCGGATTGATGCTTGCCAGCCCGGCTGCCACGCCGCTGGTGGTGCCAATCATGCCGCCAAAGATCATGGCCTGGGCCGGAGTCTTCAAATCTATGATTGTAGCAGCAACCGGGGTAATCAGCATGACGAATACCGTCTTGATAACACCGGTAGCAATGCTGATGGCAATCACTTCAGAGGATGCCCCGATAGCAGCCCCTGTCACAGGCCCTACAATGAAGGAACAGGCCCCGGCACCCAGTGTGACCAGGCTCACGGCATCCCGATAGCCAAACAGCCAGCCAATAGCCGTCCCTACAAAGGCATTGGCCAGTGTCCCTGCAAGGAGGGAGACGACCCCCAGCACCCCACATTTTTTGATTTCACCCAGATCAGCCCCGAAAGCCATAGCCACGATGGTAAAATCCCGGAACATACTGCCCCCCATCATGGCCAGACCACTGAACAGGGCAATATCGGCCAACCCTTTATGGCCTCCCGTAGCCACGCCGCCTGCATAGGCCAAAGCAAGGCCTGCCGTGATGGCGATAGCAGAGCCCTCCAGCTTACCTTTAGTCAGCAAGGATAGCCTGTTTGCTGCAAACATGATGAAGCAGATAAATACGAAGGCAAAGACAAGGCCATTCTTTGCTGCCAGTTGAAAAAACAATTTTTCAAGCATCCTGCCGCCCATCCTTTCCGCCAAAAAGTTTCCCCAAAACAGGAATCAGGGAAAAGGCAAACACAACCCCCAGGATTCCTCCGCCAATGGCTACAATGCCGCTTTTTACAGCTGCCTGCACATCCTGGATAGCAGACAGAGCTACGACAACAGGAATATACATGCTTTTCCAAAAAGAGATCCCGTTTTTCGATTTATCCGTCAGCCAGCCTCTTTTTTTACAATAGCCTACAAGGATAATCAATAAAAGCATGGCAAAGCCCACGCCACCGATATCAGAATCCAGTCCCACGATGACCCCAAGGAGCCGTCCCAGGAACTTTCCAACAATATAGCAAAAGGATAAAAGTCCGACACCATAGATACTCATTGCAACGACCCCCTTCCGGGCATTTTATTTCTATATAGTACTGGCCGCCATCCTGACAATGGCGGCCAGCCAGAGATTACCGGATCACAGTTTGGCTGCTTCCGTGATAGTCAGGGCATAAATCTTTGCCCGGCTGAACAGAGAATCTACCACTGCATATTCCCGGATATTATGATTGTATTCCCCGATGACGCCGCAGGAGCACAGTACAGGGATGCCTGCTGCTGCAATGGCGCCCGTATCAGACGCACCGCCCAGCTTGATCTGGCCGAACTTCGGGAAGCCATTTTCTTCTGCGACTTCATTGACCAGGTTGAACAGCTTCATAATCTTTTCATTAGGTTGGAACGGATGCAGCTTGGCCATATCGATATGGTATTCCGTAGTCGTCCCTTCCACGAAAGTCTTATGCATAATGGTATCGATTTTTTTCAACAATTCTTTACCCAGGTCATCAGAGAACACCCGGAAGTCCACGGTAAACTCACTCAGATCAGGAATAGACGTGCTGTTCGTGTTCTTACCACTGGTGATGATGCTGACCGTTGCCGTAGTACCAACGGACAAATCCGTCAGCTTCATGAGTTCAGCGCACTTCAGGATGGATTCATGTACGGCGTTATGACCTTTTGTGAATTCATTGCCTGCATGGCCGCCTAATCCGTGAACAGTGGCCCACAGCGTATATTGAGTCTTTCTGCCGACGCACAGAGAGTTCGTAATATGGCCTGTTTCCATATTAAAGGCACAGACAGCACCCTTAGCCTGTTCGGTAAAGAAAGTATCCACGTCCGTACCGATATGGTCCCCTTCTTCTTCACCGGCAAACATGATCTTGATCGGATGTTCATTATACCCAATGGCATTCAGCGCCTTCACTACATACAGAGCGATGATGATGCCGCCTTTCATATCCAGGACGCCGGGGCCATAGGCTTTGCCGTCTTTAATCGTAAAGGGATTTGCCTTGCCGAAGGCACCCGTATGATGGACCGTATCCACATGGCCGCAGAAAAGGATAGGGCCGCCGCTGCGTTCCTCGCCCAGGATGCCAACCAGGATACCGGCCCGGTCCGGTCTGACATCCCGTACATAGCATTCAAATCCTTCTGCTTCAAATTCCTTCCGTAGCCAGGCTTGGGCTTTTTCTACATTGGCCTTTTCCTCATAATGCCCTTCCAGATTAACCAGGGTCTTCCATTTTTCAATCATCTCATCCTTATGAGCATCAATAAAGCTGTTGATTTGGGCATAATACTTGTTCATCATGTATCCTCCTTAAAATTTTAGCTATGGATTTAAAATTCCGTATCGTTTTCGTCTTTGCTGGTGGCCGTTTCTCTGGCTTTTTTAAAGAATTTCTTGTCTATACCGGTCATGGTCGTTACCATCAGTACGATAAAGGAGACAACGGGAATAAACATATAGGGCAGCATGGCCTGGGGATCTACTCCTAAAAAGCCGCACACCGTCACCGGGTTGGAATTCCAGGGTACAAACAGTCCGGTTAACAGGCAGCCTACGGACATAGCACGGGTCAGATCCCACTTGTTCAGATTCTTTTTTACGAACACTGGAGTCATCAGGTTGCCGGTAAAGATGAAGGAAAAGTTCCCGGAAGCAGAAGTAATATTGGAAACGAAGCCCAAAACCACTGTACTTAACGTACCGGACGTCCTGCTATTTACTTTATTCATCAGCGGTTCAACGACTTTGTCGATGATGCCTGCCGTGCTCAGGATACCAAACAGGCCAAAGGCGAAGACAAACAGGAAAGCTGTTCCGGACATGCTGGTAATGCCGCCACGGCTGAAGATCTTCGCAATAAAGGCATTGCTGGAATGCAGCTTATAACCACTCCACATGCTCAGTGCTACGCTGGAAAAGCTCTGGCCCTGATACAGCCAGGCAACGAGATACCCGGTAATGCTGCCTCCCAGAATAGAAGGAATAGATGGTACTTTTCTCAGTAACAGAACCACTACAACCAGCATTGGGATAAGAGGAACGAATCCCATCTTATAGCTGCTGTCAATCCCGTTAATAACATTTTGGATAACACTTAAATCTGCCTTGGAGGTGTCCAGATTCATTCCCCATAAATAGTAGATGACGCTGCATATAATGACGGAAGGTACCGTCGTTGTGGCCTGATATTTGACACTCTCGATCAGATCCACCCCTACAGAGCCGGCAGCCACGTTCGTACTATCGGACAACGGGGAGAACTGATCGCCAAAGAAAGCGCCGCCAATAATCGGAGCCGCAACGACCAATGGATCCATGCCCATGGAAAGTCCGATACCCATCAGCGCTACACCGGCTGTACCACAAGTACCAAAGGACGTACCTGTGCAGATGGAGAATAAAATACAGATCAGGAAGCTGGTCACCATAAAATATTTCGGGTCAATCGTCTGTAGGCCCAGTTTTGTGATCAGAGGAACGGTTCCGGAAGCATTCCAGGTACCGATCAAAGAACCTACACACAAAACAATCGTCATGGGAACCAGGGATTTTGCACAGTACGTAATCAGTCCATGCTGCAATTCCTTATAGGTATAGCCCAGGCGCATACACAGGGGAATCGCAATCATCCAGGAAATCAGGAATAATGGCTGGGTCTTAGCCTTTAAGAACACAGCCGGTATCATAATGATTGAAAAAGAAAGCAGTGTCACAAACAAAGCATAACCAAAGCTCGGGGTTTTCTTCACACTATCCATCATGCATCCTCCCACATCAATTTGTCATCATTTGCTAACTTCATTATTTGACGGTGCCGGATAAGCCCCATCATAGACAATCTTGTAATAATTATCCGGATCCGTAGCTCCCTCCGTATTAAAGAGCAGCACGACAGAGTCCCGATCCAGGCCGATCTGCTTACGCAGGCCTTCCAACGCACGATCCTCACATAACGTAACCAGTGCCCCCATCGTAGCAGCTCCGGACTCCCCTGATACTACTTTCCGGTCATTGCCAAGAGGAGCTGCCAGGTGGCGCATGCCTTTGGCTGCCACATAGTCCGGGCAGGCCAGATAGAAGCTGGCAAAATCTCTCAGGATGGGCCAGGTCAGCGTACAGGGTTCTGCGCAATTCAAGCCGGCCATAATGGTCGTTTCATTCCCCGTGGCCTTGTGGGGCTTCCCATCGGCCCGACGGGCGGATTCATAAATACAGGCAACCTGATCCGGTTCCACCGTTGTGATGATGGGCCGGCTGCCTTCATAATAGTTAGCCAGGAAACCGGTGATACCGCCGGCCATAGCACCTACACCGGCCTGCAGGAAGACATGGGTCGGTCTGGATACGCCCAGAGCTTCCAGCTGAGATACGGCTTCATATCCCATGGTCGTATACCCTTGAATAATCCAACCGGGAATTTCTTCATAACCAGGCCAGGACGTATCCTGTACCAGGATCCAGCCGTGTTTTTCTTCCATGCTGGCTGCATAACGGACCGCGTCATCATATTTCAGATCTGTAATCGTGACTTCTGCATCCCCCACATCCCGGATGGCCTGAGCCCGGTTCTCTGAAGAACCTGCAGGCATGAACACGTGCGCTTTGCAGCCCAGCTGTTTGGCAGCCCAGGCAACGCCTTTGCCATGATTGCCGTCCGTTGCCGTTACGAAGACCATTTTCTGCACCTGTTCTCTGTATCCCGCTTTTTGCAGGTCAGCAAACGTCGTTTGTTCGATATTCAAACCTATTTTATTGCAGACTACATGGCTCAGTGCATAAACACCGCCCAACCCTTTAAAGGCTTTCAGGCCAAAGCGGTAGGATTCGTCTTTCACATAGATGCTCTTAACACCCATTCTTTCTGCCAGTGCCGGCAACGCAACAAGCGGCGTTTCCTTGTAAGCAGCCAGGGAAAGATGAAGGTGCCTTACAGATTCTGTCGCTGCCAGGCTTAAAAATGCCGGTCCTGCTGCCTGGCTCAGCTTATGGTTCACAACCATTTTTACGTCAGCCATCGTATTCCTCCTTTGTTTTTCTCGTTCAGATGTTTCAATATCCAGAATTCAATATGCGATATATCGGTTGGTTTTATAATAGGGCTAATTTGTGTTTTTGTCAATTAGTTTTCCGACTTTTTAGTGATATATTGCATATTTTTAGGATTCAATGCTATACTGGATACAGTGATTATTCTGTGAGGTGTTTCCTGTGCCATTACCTGTTAAAAAGAAAAATTTAAAACGCACCAGCGTTAAAGAATATGTCTATAACAGCTTGAAAGATTGGATCGTGTCTGGCACCTTAAAACCGGACGAACCTGTCAATGATAAAGATATCGCTGATTATTTCAATGTCAGCCGTACGCCGGTCCGGGAAGCCATGCTCCTCCTCTCCCAGGAACGCTTTATCGATGTGGTCCCTTCCAAAGGAACGAAGGTTGCCTCCATGAGTGCCTCTGAAGCAGCCTCTATCTACGAAGCCCTGGGAGGGCTTGCCGGCAGTGTCGTGCAGCTTGTCTGTGCAAAACGGACGGATAAGGATCTTGAAATATTGACTGCTTTAAATCAGGACTTTGCAGCTGCTGTTGACAAAAAAGATTTTCAGCACCTTTCTTCCCTGGATAAGAAGTTTCATCAATATCTCCTGAAGATAGCGGATAATCCTTATCTGACCGATTACACGAACCAGCTGACTGCCCATGCCGACCGCTATGAAGCTTATTATTTTTCCGGGGAGCGGCAGGATTATTCCATCTCCGTCAATGAACATGCCCGGCTTATAGAAGCGATCCACAACAGGGATGTGATCCCGGCTGTAAGATATGCGCAAAAGAACTGGCTTGGGTTCTACGAAACACGCTTGAAAGAGATGTTGAAATAGTAAAAGAGCTGCCCCGTTAGTCAGCAACACTAACGAAAGCAGCTCTTTATTTATAGGTGGCCAGCGGCCTCAGCAGCAAGCTCATTTTTATTCGCATGCTGCACGCTCTTCTCTCTTTGCTCTTCGCTAAATTATTTATCCTCATACACCCGGACTCTCAGCGTCAGGCCCCTGTCTTCGCAGATCTTCCGGCATTTTTTGATTTCTTCACTGTCCTCTACGTGGTCCACAACCGTCATGACCACGTTGGGGACATATTTTTTGCAGCGGACGGCAAAATCCAGCATGGCATCATAGGATTTCAGGCCGAATTGGCTGCGGGTCAGGGCATAATACCGTTCTGCATTGGACGCATTCAGGCTGATAGACATGGTGTCCAGGATGCCGGCAAAGTCCGGCGCCGTATCCCGCCCGTAAGCCAGGTCGGATAAGCCATTCGTATTCAGCCGGGTCTTCACCTCCGGATGATTGTCCTTGACATATTTCATCAGGGCCTTCAGCTCTTCCAGCCGGCAGGTAGGTTCCCCAAAGCCGCAGAACACGATTTCTCCTGTCTTATCCCAGGGCAGGGCCGCCAATTGCTCTTCCACTTCGGCCACGCTAGGTTCTTTCTTCAGCCACAGGGTGGAGTCCTCCCGCATATGCTTCATGCTCCGCAGGCAGAACGTGCAGCTGCACGTACACCGATTCGTCAGGTTCACATAGAAATTCCGTTTGCCTTCCGGCTGCCGGTGCAGGCTCTCCGCCACATTTACGTATTCTCCGCTGAAATAACTATAGACGATCATGTTCACAACTCCTTTATATCACGGGCGGGCCGTCGCTCCGCTATGGCACGCCCCTACAGGTAGTACAGGTATCAACAGCCCTCAACTATCCTAATGTGGTTAAAAATTCTTCAAAAGCCAGGCCATAATTATGGGGCAGGTCCAGTTCTTCCGTATAGACCATACACTTGCTGACAAAATCCGCAGCACGGCTGACAGCCGTTTTCAATTCCTCTCCCCGGACAATCAGGGCCGCCACCACGGCAGAGAACACGTCGCCGGTGCCGGACCGGTCGCTGCCAATTTTCCTGACTTTCAGGATATCCGGCTGCCGCCCTTTTTCATAAATAAAATTGTCCAGATACACCCCGTCATGGATACCGGTAATGACGACCTGAGAGGGTCCCTTGGCACACAATTCCCGGGCCATATGTTCAAGAGCAGCCCCATCTGTCAGGCCATCCTTCGGATAAGGTACATCCAGCAGCTGGCAGGCTTCCGTCAGATTCGGCGTAATCACGTCGCTGCCCTGCAGCAGCCGCCGCATGGCCACACACATGGCCTCCGTATACGAGGGATACAGTTTACCATAGTCCCCCATGACAGGATCCATGATGACCTTAGTTTCCCGGCCTTTAAAATCCCTGATAAAGTCCGCCACGATGTCTATCTGGGCCTCAGAGCCCAAAAATCCGGTGCAGATACCGTCAAATTGCAGATGGTTCTTCTTCCAGCTGTCGATATAGGGCTTCATCCGGTCCGTATAATCGTCTATGTAGAAATCCGGAAAGCCCGTATGTACCGACAGGATGGCTGTGGGCAGAAGGCAGGCCTGGATTTTGAATGCGGAAATTATAGGGAGTTGGACGGCTGTGGAACACCGTCCGAACCCCGTTACATCATTGATAAGTGCAATTTTTTTCTGAACCATGAAAAGCAAATCCTTCTTTTTTATTTTTCTATTCCTGCTTTTTGCAGGACCGCACCTGCTACAAGGGCGGCAAACGTATTGATGACGCCTTCCATGACAAGGCCCGGCGTACTGGCCAGTCCTGCACCCATACTACCGTATAACAGGCCTCCGGCAATGGTATAAGCAGCTGCCATCCAGAGAGAAGACAGGCTGAAAGCCAAAACTGTACGAGCAGAACGGATACTCCAGGCGCTGCTATCCGGCTGGATGACCTGGAAAACGATTTCCACCATGACCCATTTGATGATGAGCGTGGGAATGATCCAGACAGGGAAGCCGCCGATGAGGTCGGCCAGAGCCGACCCGATGGATGCAGCAATGGCACTATTCCGCTTGTTGGCAAACAAGATAGTCAGAAAGATTGCCGCATCCCCCAGATGGGCATAGCCCAGAGGAATGGGAATCTTAGGCACATAGGTCAGTACAAAAATCAGGGCTGCCAGAACAGCCGTCACACAAATCGTCCTCACAGGATTTTCCTGCGGATTGTCCATAACGTGTTCCCCCTTATTTTTAGGGCGCCACTCTTACTTCCAATTGGATACATGGTTTATTATAAAGACCACAGGCAGTAAGAAAAAGACACAGTCAGGAGAAAAAACAGGCGGAACCGTTACCATATAGAAGGAAGTTATAAAAAAAGGAGAATAGTGTGAAGTTTATGATGGTCTATTTTACTTTGCTATAGCTTTAAGTCATCTTACTTAAATTATTCTCATTGTCTTGACAATAGAAATTTCTTGACATTAATCTAAAAGTGAGTATAATAACTGGCGTATACAGGAGAAATTGTTAAAGATAAAACAAAAAATTCTTCTGGCATTTTTAACGAACCACTTTAAGACTAAAACAAGGTGGAATAAATTTTCCATCAGGAAAGGGAGAAATGAAAATGCAATTATTTCGTACGGTCAAGGAACTGAGAGATTTTGTAAAAGATTGCAAGAAGGCTGGTAAGACCATCGGTTTAGTACCTACTATGGGTGCACTCCATGAAGGCCATGCTTCCCTGATCAAAGCTGCCCATGCGGAAAATGATGTGGTCATCGTCAGCGACTTTGTCAATCCGACCCAGTTTGGCCCGAACGAAGATTATGATGCGTATCCCAGAAAACTGGCTGCTGATGAAAAAGTAGCAGAAGCTGCAGGTGCGACTGCAATCTTTGCTCCGGCTCCCAGCGAAATGTATCCTCATAAGGATATGACCTGGGTAGAAGTGACCGGCAATATTACGAAAGTCCTGTGCGGCCGGACCCGTCCCATCCACTTCCGCGGTGTGGCTACGGTCTGCACGAAGCTGTTCAACCTGTCCCAGGCTGACCGGGCTTATTTCGGCCTGAAGGATGCCCAGCAGACGGAAGTCCTGCGGCGAATGGTTGAAGATCTGTTCATGAATGTAGAACTGCGCATCATGCCCATCATCCGTGAAGAAGATGGCCTGGCAAAGAGCTCCCGGAATGTGTATCTGTCCGCTGACGAACGGAAAGCTGCCCTCGTCCTGTCCCGCAGCCTGAAGCACGCCAAAGAAGCCTTTGCAGCCGGCGAACGGGATTCCCAAAAGCTCATTGCCCAGGTAACGGAAGAAATCAAGAACGAACCCATGAGCAACATCGACTATGTGGAAATGTACGGCATGCCCGGTCTGACCGACGTAACCGGTTCCATTACCGGCCGTGTCCTGCTGGCTGTTGCCGTCAAGTTCGGCACCACCCGCCTGATTGATAACGTGGTACTGGAGGCTTAATCGTGTTATACACAATGTTCCATGGCAAGATTCATCGTGCCACCGTTACGGAAGCGAACCTAAATTATATGGGCAGCATCACGGTTGACCAGGACCTGCTGGATGCCGCCGGTATCCTGCCCGGCGAATTGGTCCAGATTGTAAACAACAATAATGGTGCCCGTCTGGAAACCTATACGATTCCCGGCAAACGGGGCAGCGGTGTGGTATGCCTGAATGGTGCTGCTGCCAGAATGACCCAGGTAGGAGATATCGTCATCATCATGGGCTATGCTCAAATGACAGAAGAAGAAGCAAAATCCTACGTTCCGAAGGTCGTCATGGTGGATGAACACAATCATCCCATCAAAGTCAGAGGACCGGAAAAAGAACGGGAAATCGGCTGACCTATCCAGTAACAATCTATTCGTAAAAGGAGATTTCTTTCATGCTTGATAAGATCGTGCATTTCTGTACCCGCTATATGTCCATCGGCGTTGTTCTCATCGGTATTCTGGGCATTACGGAACCGTCCCTCATGAAACCTCTGGCTCCCCGGATTCCCCTGTTCCTGGGCATCATTATGTTCGGCATGGGCATGAGCCTGACGCTGAATGATTTCCGCAATGTGTTCAAACAACCGAAAAGTGTGGCCATCGGTACTCTGCTCCAATTCACCATTATGCCCTTTGTGGCCTTTGTACTGATTACCTTATTCCGGCTGCCGCCTGAAATCGCTATCGGCGTCGTACTGGTAGGCTGCTGCCCCGGCGGCACGGCCTCCAACGTCATTTCCTATATTGCCCACGCCGATGTAGCCCTGTCCGTTTCCATGACCATGGTCAACACCCTGCTGGCTCCTATCGTCACACCGTTCCTGGTCTGGCTCATTGCCGGTACGTGGGTGAACATCAGCTTCTTTGCCATGATGATGTCCATTGTGCAAATGGTGCTGCTGCCTCTGGTCCTGGGCGTTGCCCTGAACTATTTCTTCCCGAAACAGGTAGCCCATGTCATCAAGGTGATGCCCATGCTGTCCGCTTTGGTCGTCATCCTCACGGTTGGCTGTGTAGTTTCCCTGTCCGGTCGTGCGATTGTTGATAACGGCCTGGTCATCCTGACCGTCGTCATCCTGCACAACCTGGCTGGTATGCTGCTAGGCGGTTTCTTTGCCAAGCATTTCGGCCTGAACAAGCCCCAGACCCGGGCTATGACTATTGAAGTAGGCATGCAGAATTCCGGCCTGGCTTCTACCCTGGCCCTCATGTACTTTACGGCTGCCGGAGGCATTGCCGGTGCCATCTTCTCCGTTTGGCATAACGTGTCTGGTTCCCTGTACGCTTCCTACTGTGTAGGCAAGGACGAGGAAGAGGAACAACAAGGCTGTGAAGCTGCTGAAAATACAAAAGCATAAAACAACAACAAAAAATCCCGATTGCTTAACGCAGTCGGGATTTTTTATTGTCAAAATCACAGCTTCGGCAGCTTCTTCACATCCGCTACAGGGCAGTCGTATTTGCCGCCGTTCTTCTGCATGAATTCTGCCTTGGCTTCAGCCAGTTTTTCCGGCTGTTCTACCAGCATGGCAGCAGCCAGGGCAATGACCTTGCCTGCCGTCAGCATGCCTTTCTGGCCGATGGACGTGCAGACCTGGCCCGTCTTAAACCAGGAGTGGCCGGGAGTCCCCAGCGCTTCTGTTGCACAATTGAAGTAGAACGTAGGTGCGATAAAGCTGACATCGCCCACATCCGTAGAGCCATAGGCCATGGTCTGATGATCCGGATCGTAGTCTTCAATCTTCGTATCCAGCGGCTTCTCCAGCTTTTCAGCCAGGGCATCCTTGCCGTATTCTTTGATGATTTCTTCTTTTTCCGCTTCCTTTGCAGGTTCAGAGAAAGCATCCGTAAATTGCTTTGCCAGAGCATAATCCGCTTCATCCCACTGGGGAGCGCCAATAGCCTCAAAAGCTTTCGTGCCTACTTCGTGCATGACCCGGTTGGCAATGTATTCAGAATAACCGGCTTCTGCCTCGATGCTCACGGACGTACCACAGATCATGGCTGCCCCGCGGGCAATATCATCCACTCTGGGCACGATTTCCTTCACCTGGCTGTAATAAGGAGCACGGATGACGTAACGGACCTTGGCATGATCCTGGACCACGTTAGGAGCACGGCCGCCCACATCCAGATAAGCATAATGGATCCTGGCCTGCATGATGATATGTTCCCGCAGGTAGTTCACGCCTACGCTCATGATTTCGCAGGAATCCAGGGCGCTGCGTCCCAGATGAGGTGCACCGCCGGCATGAGCCGTCACGCCTTTGAACGTATAGGTCCGGCACACATTGGCAATATAGAACGGGGTATTCGCCGTGCTCTGGTCCGCAGGATGCCAGGACACGAAGAAATCCACGCCGTCAAAGACCCCATCCCGGGCCATGAAAGACTTGCCGCTGAGGTTTTCTTCGGCAGGCGTACCAAAATACACGACGGTACCGGGTTTACCGGTCTTTTCCAGATATTCTTTCAAAGCGACGGCACCAGCGAGAGCCCCTGTACCTAACAGGTTATGGCCGCAGCCATGGCCGGGAGCATCCTGTACCAGGGGATCCTTTACCGGGCAGCCGGGTTTCTGGGACAAGCCGGGCAGTGCGTCAAATTCGCCCAAAATGCCCATGACAGGACTTCCGCTGCCCCACACGCCTTTAAAAGCGGTAGGGATATTGGCCAGGCCCTTTGTCACAGTGAAACCGTGTTTTTCCAGTTCCTTGCACAACAAATCCGCAGACTGGAACTCTTCATAGCCCACTTCTGCAAAGCGCCAGATCTGTTTACTGACGTCGATCCATTCCGCAGCATGAGCTGCAACAGACTCCTCAATGATTTTCTTTGAATCCATGGGTATCACTCCTTTTATTTTTTCGTCTCAAACAAGGCGTCAACAAACTGTTGAGGATCGAAGGGGCGGAAATCCATCATCCCTTCGCCGATGCCGATCCATTTCACATCCAGCCCCAGTTCTTCCTTGATGGCGATGACCACACCGCCTTTGGCCGTGCCATCCAGCTTCGTCAGCACGACACCGGTCACATGGGCCGTTTCCAGGAAGATTTTAGCCTGGTTGATGGCATTCTGGCCCGTGGTAGCATCCAGTACCAGCAGGGTTTCGTGGGGACCATCGGGAATCTCCTTGCGGATGACCCGGTAAATCTTATCCAGTTCCTTCATCAGATTTGTCTTATTATGCAGCCGGCCAGCCGTGTCCACAAACAACACATCGGCCTTGCGGGCGATAGCCGCCTGGACGCCGTCATAAACGACGGCAGCAGGATCCGCCCCGTCACCGTGGGCAATGACATCTACCTGTGCCTTCCTGCCCCAGATCTGCAGCTGCTCCGTAGCCCCGGCCCGAAACGTATCCGCCGCACAGAGCATAACCTTATACCCCATGAGCCGGTAATAGTTGCCCAGCTTGCCGATGGTTGTGGTCTTGCCCACGCCATTGACACCGACAACCAGCACGATGGTAGGATGGCCTTTGAAGCGCATCCGGGGCCCCGTGGTCTTCAGCATGTCGGCAATATAATTTTTGATGAACGGCAGAGCTTCCGCCGGAGACTTGATCTCCCGCCGGTCCGCCGCCTGGCGGAGGGCTCCCATGATCTTTTCCGTGGTCTTGATGCCCACATCCCCGGCCACAAGGATCATTTCCAGTTCATCCATGAAATCATCATCCAACTCCACACTGACGCCGATGAGATCTTCCATGCGTTCTGTAAAATTCTTCCTCGTCTTGCTCAGGCCTTGTTTCAGTTGTTCTACGAAACTCATGCTTCAGGTACCTCCGCTACTTTCACTGATAAGATACGGGAAACACCGGATTCTTCCATAGTGACTCCATGGAGCACATCCGCCGCTTCCATCGACCCTTTCCTGTGGGTGATGACGATGAACTGGGTCTGCTCGCCATAATCCTTCAGGAATTGGGCAAACCGGTCGATATTCGTTTCATCCAACGGGGCATCGATTTCGTCCAGGATGACAAAAGGCGCCGGCTGATAGCTCAGCAGGGCGAACAGCAGGGCGATGACCGTCAGTGCCCGCTCCCCGCCGGAGTACAATGCCATATTCCGCATCTTTTTTCCTGGTGGCTGGACCTGGATTTCGATACCTGTTTCCAGTATATTCTTTTCATCCAGAATGAGCAAGCGCGCTTTGCCCCCGCCGAACAATTTCTCATAGCATTGATTAAAATAAACGTTGATTTTCTCAAATGCCTGCCGGAAGCGTCTGGCCATATCAGAATTGATGCCTGCAATGACGGTCTCCAGCTTGTTCTTTGCTTCCACCATGTCCTCGTACTGGCCATGGAGGAATTCATACCGTTCCCGGGCCGCCGCGTACTCCTGTTCCGCATTGAGGTTGACCGTTCCCAGCGCTGCCAGCTCCTGGGCCCTGGCCTGCTCCTGCCGGAACAGCTCCGCCTGTGGTACGTCCTTCAGGCTGCGCTCTGCGGCTTCATCCGGGGTCAATTGGTACAGCTCCGTCAACTGCTGGCGGCAATGCTCCAATTCCCCCGTATTCTTAACCTGCTCCAGTTCCCCTTTATGCAGTTTCTGTTCCAGCACCAGGCTTTGTCGGGCCAGTTCCTTCTGGTTTTCCGCCAGGCCCTGCTGCTTCTGCTGCAGCTGGCTGCGCTGGGCCTGCAACTGCTTCTGGGCTGCGTCAGCCTCTGTGAGCGCCTGCTGCCCTGCCGTTTCATTTTTCGCCAGGTCAAGCGCCCGTTTCCGGCTTTCTTCCAGTACCTGCCTGGTCTTTTCTATCTGCTCTTCACTATCCGACAGCGTCTGTTGGGATTTTTCTCCCTGGCTGTCGATGTTCTGGATCCTTTCATTCATGATTTCCAGCTGGCTCTTAAGCTCATTATAAGAAATAACGGCGTTCTGGTAGAACGTATTTGCTTCTTCCAGCTTCTCCCGGTTTTCCGTCAACAACCGGGAAAGTTCCTCGGACTCCTTCTTTCCCTGTTTGTCCTGCTCTTCCCTGGCTTGCACTTCCGGCACCAGCTCTTTGATCTTCTTCTGCTGCTCCAGGAAGGCGTCCAGCTTCTGCCGTCTTTCTGCTTCCAGGATCAGCAGGGCTTCCCTGCTGGTCTGTACGTTGCTTTCGGCCTGGACTGCCTGGGCCTTCAGTCCTGCCAGGCTGATTTCCAGTTTCTTCAGGCTGTCCTGCAGTTCTTCCCGGCTCTTCCGGTATTGCTGGCCTTTGGCCGTAATATCCTGCTGCTCTTTTTCCAGGGCCTTCAGCCTGCCCTGCAGTTCACGGGCCTGCTGTTCCAAGCTCTGGATTTCCTGCCGCCGGGACAAAAAGCTCCTGCCCTGCTGCTTCTGGCCGCCGCTCATGGAGCCGCCGGGCGAAACCACATCTCCGTCCAGGGTCACGATGCGCACCCGCATCTCCGCCTTCTTCGCGGCCTCATAGGCATGTTTCAGCGTATCGGACACTAATACCTGTCCCAGAAGGAACTGTACAGCCGGCCGGATTTTTTCGTCCGCCCGTACAAAATCCCCCGCCAGTCCCAGGATGCCCGGACATGCCAAAGCCTGCTTCTCCCGGCTGCCAGCCATTCTGGGCCGGAGGGAATCCAGTGGCAGGAACGTAGCCCTGCCGCTTTGCTGTTCCTTCAGATAACGGATGGCTGCCTGGGCCGAAGCCGCATCTTCCGTCACGATATCCTGCAGGCCGCCGCCCAGGGCCGTCTCTATGGCTGTGACAAACTTTGCCTCTACAGAAAACAATTCCGCTACGACGCCGCAGATGTTCTGCCGGAAGGGCGCCTGGGCCTTCAATACGGCTTTTACACCCCTGCTGAAGCCCTCGTGCTCCCGTTCCATGGCGGACAGGACCCGGATCCTGGCATCCTTCTCCGTCCAGTTTTTCCTCAGCTGCTCCTGGGATGCGGCATTTTCCTTATAGGCTTCTGCTGCTGCCGTCCAGTTCCTGGTAGCTTCCTCCAGCTTCTTTTCCAGGCCGCTTTTCCGGTCCTGCTGGGCAGCCAGTTCATCCTGCTGTCCGGCCAGCTTTCCGGCTGCCTCATCCACCTGTTCCTGCTGCTGCTGAAGCTGCTGCTTCTGCAGTTCCAGCTGCCGGTGCAGCCTGTCCTGTTCCTGCCGGGCCGTAGTCAGGCTGTTGCGCAGGGCCACCAGGTTCTGCATACTTTCAAAAGCAGAATCCTGATACGCCTTCAGTTTTTGGTTTGCGGTTGAAACGGCTTCTGTCAGGCACTGTTTTTCGCTGCCGGCCTTCTGGACCTTAGCCTCTGCCTTTTTGAAGGAAACCTCCAACTTGTCATAGGAATCTGTTACAAGGGCCAGGGTATCCTCATTCCGGGCGATTTCCTGCCGGAGCTTTTCCTGCTCCCTGGCCAGCTGCTGCAGCCGTTTTTCACTTTGGGAGGCTCGTTCCGTCAATACCGCTGCTTCCTGCCGGCAGTCCGCCAGCTTCTTTTCCTGTTCCAGAATGGCTTGCTGGCCGGCCTGATAAGCCTGTTCCTTTTCCAGCAGCTGCTGCCGAAGCTGTTCCTGCTGGCTGTTCAGGTCCGCTTCCTGCTGGCCCAGAACCGCATTTTCCTGCCGGTACTGGTCCATTTTGGCAGCCAGGGCCTGCTGCAGCCCATCCAACAGGGCCAGTTCTCCCACAAGCTTCGTAATGCGCAGCGTATCCAGTTCGTAAGCTGTGGCCTTATATACTTTTGCCTTTTCCGCCGCCTTCTCCAGGGGATCCAGCTGGCTTTGCAGTTCATTCTGGATATCCTGCAGCCGCTGCAGGTTGCCTGCTGTGTCATCCAGCTTGCGGATAGCTTCCTTTTTCCGAATGCGGTACTTGGCAATGCCCGCTGCTTCTTCAAAGATGGTCCGCCTGTCTTCCGGCCGGCTGTTGAGGATCTCGTCAATCCGGTTCTGGCCGATGATGGACATGGACCCTCTGCCCAGTCCCGTATCAGCCAAAAGGGCTACCACATCTTTCAGGCGGCAGCTCTTTCCATTAATGGCGTATTCGCTTTCCCCGCTGCGGTACACCCGCCTGCTCAGGCTCACATCCTCAAAATCCACGGGCAGGGAATGATCCTTATTATCGAACACAAGGGTGACTTCCGCCATGCTCATGGCCCTGCGGGCAGAGCTGCCGGAGAAGATGACGTCTTCCATCTTCGTTCCCCGCAGGTACTTTACGCTCTGCTCACCCATAACCCAGCGGATGGCATCGGAAATATTGCTCTTGCCGCTGCCGTTGGGGCCTACGATGGCGGTAATCCCCTGTTCGAACTCAATATTCACTTTGTCTGCAAATGACTTAAAGCCATGTGCTTCAAAAGATTTCAAACGCACTGCTGTAGTTCCTTTTTCAAAAATTTATAGAAGGTGCTTGTGAACACAAACCCACCACCACCGCAAGCGGTGGTCCCCCGCCCTTGAAAAGGGCGGACAGGGCGCTGCCCAGATGGCATGTCGCTCCCGTAGGGGGAGAGGGCCATTGCGTCAGCAATGGCGAGGGGGCAGTGCAGCGCACACTAACGTCTAAAGACTCTTTTAGTCTTCCTGCACATCGGACAGAGAAACTTCATCATAGCCGTCGATTTCACTCAGGGCTACGTCAACGGATTCTGCCCGGCTCGTAGGCACATTTTTTCCTACAAAATCAGCCCGGATCGGCAGCTCCTTATGGCCCCGGTCCACCATGACAGCCAGCTGGATGGCTCTGGGACGACCCATGTCGATAAGGGCATCCAGGGCACAGCGGACGGTCCGGCCTGTAAACAACACGTCGTCCACCAGGATGACGGTCTTGCCACTGAAATCAAAGTCAATATCCGTTTCCTTCACCACAGGGTTATAGCTCAGGGTGGACAAATCATCCCGGTACAGCGTAATATCCAATGAACCAACCGGCAGTTCCACATCTTCAATATTCTTTATGGCTTTGGCCAGACGATAGGCCAGGGGTACCCCCCGGGTACGGATGCCCATGAGCACTACATTGTCCACGCCTTTATTTCTTTCCACGATTTCGTGGGAGATCCGGACCAAGGCCCGGCGCATAGCATCTGCGTCCATAATCGTCTTTTTCTTTACCGTTGTCGTCATCGTGATTTCCTCCTTATTAATGAAACTGCCCATGGCGCAGACGGGTTAGGATCGTTGCCATGTCATCGGGTACAGGGGCCTCGAACGTCAGGATTTCATTGGTCCGGGGGTGCCTGAATGTTAATTTTTCAGAATGCAAGGCCTGGCCCTGGATGGAAAAACAGGTCTTCTGGGGAGCATATTTCGGATCGCCTACGAGGGGATGGCCGATGTAGGTCATGTGGACCCGAATCTGGTGGGTACGGCCTGTCAGGAGCTTGCAGCGCACGACAGTGAACTTCCCATAGCGCTCCAGCACTTCATAGTCCGTAGCGGCCCAGCGGCCGCCGCTGGGTACGACAGCCATCTTCTTCCTGTCCTTAGGGTCCCGGTCCAACTGGGTCTCTATATGGCCTTTATCCTCTTTGATATTACCCCGGACGATGGCCAGATACGTCCGCTTGGCCTCCTTATGCTGGATCTGCTCCGATAAGGACACATGGGCCAGATCATTTTTGGCGGCTATCATAACCCCGGACGTATCCTTGTCCAACCGGTGCACGATGCCCGGCCGGATGACACCGTTGATACCGGACAAATCCCCACAGTGGTACAACAGCGCGTTCACCAGGGTCCCGTCAGGATTGCCCGGTGCCGGGTGCACCACCATGCCCCGGGGCTTATTGATGACGATGACATCCTGATCCTCGTACAGGATATCCAGGGGGATATCCTGTGGTTTCACTTCCAATACTTCTGCCGGCGGTACCACGACCCGGAATATGTCGCCAGCCTTCACCTTATAATTGGCTTTTACCGGCCTGCCTTCTAGAGTCACAAGGCCCTCTTTCAGGTCATGCTGTACTTTGGAACGGGTTGCGTCAAGCTGCCCTGCCAGCAGGACATCCACCCGTGTGCCGGCCTCTTCAGAGGTCACAGGAGCCGTCAGGATGATTTCTTCCTCGTCTTCAGCTCTGTCTTCAATAAATTCCATATGATCAATCCCACTCCTGTACAGATAAATATGTCGGCCACGTTAAAGATGGGCCACCAGTGCAAATCGATGAAGTCGATGACCAACCCTGTCTGGATCCGGTCGATGCAGTTGCCGATGGCGCCCCCCAGGAACAACATGGTTCCCCAATAGGTTAGCGGGCCTTCCTGGCGGATCTGCCCGCGGAAATAAAAAGCCCCGCCCAGCACTGCAAGCGTGATGGCCACAAAAAACAGCCGCTGGTGCTCCAGCATGCCGAAGGCTGCACCAGGGTTCAGGATATACGTACAGCTGACGACGCCATCGATGACGGGGAAGCTTTCCCCCAGCAGCATCGTGTGGGTAATCAGCAGTTTTGTCAATCTGTCCAGGATAATGACGGCAAGAATAACGGCCAGCAAGATATCCAGTCTCCTTCTCGTTAATGATTATGAATAAAAAAAGAAAGAGCCCTACAATGCCGTATGGATTCCGAGTTTTGAACCTGCATATGCAGGTGGGTGCCCTCCCATGCCATATCTGATGTCCCCTCAAGAGGGCTTATCATCAACGGTTGGAGTACACGGGCTCCCTTATAGAGAGTGTTGGCTCAAAACATATGGAATTGACTCGAACATCGGAGGGTTGCTCTTTTATTTGTATTATACCGCCTGAGGGGCAGATTGTCTAGATTTCAGGGCAGATTGAGTAAACAAATCTGAAAATATTATGTGACAGGGATGAAAAAATCCCGCCTGCCCAAAGCAGACGGGATCGTATCATTATTTCTTTTCTTCTTCCTTCTTGACCACCGTGCTGCGGATGTGCAGTTCGCGCATCTGCTTGTCTTCTACGGTGTTGGGAGCCTGGCACATCAGGTCGATGGCGCTCTGAGTCTTCGGGAAGGCAATGACGTCGCGGATGGACGGGCGTTTCGCCATGAGCATCACCAGACGATCCAGGCCGAAGGCCAGACCGCCATGAGGAGGTGCCCCGAATTCAAAGGCTTTCAGCAGGAAGCCGAATTTTTCTTTTGCTTGTTCATCCGTCAGGCCGATAGCTTCGAAGACCTTCTTCTGGACTTCTTCCCGATGGATACGGATGGAACCGCCGCCGATTTCTACGCCGTTCAGGACCATATCATAGGCCTTGGCGTATACATGGGCAGGATCCGTCAGCAGCTTGTCCACATCCTCGTCGCAGGGAGAGGTGAACGGATGGTGCATAGCTACATAGCGGTGTTCTTCTTCGCTGTATTCGAACATAGGGAACTTCGTTACCCAGGTGAAGCACAGCTTGTCAGGATCGATAAGGCCACGGCGCTTAGCCATTTCGATACGCAGGGCGCCCAGGGCAGCAGCGACGACCAGAGGCTTCCGGTCGGCTACGAACAGCAGCACGTCCCCCTTTTCAGCCTTGCCGGCAGCCAGGATCCGAGCCATTTCTTCTTCAGAGAAGAACTTGGCAATAGGAGATTTGATGCTGCCGTCTTCGTTGACGATGATCCAGGCCAGGCCTTTTGCACCGTAAATCCCAACGAATTCTACCAGGCCGTCCAGTTCCCGGCGAGGAATGGAGCTGTAGCCTTTGACATTAATAGCCTTCACCAGGCCACCTTTGTCGATGATATCTTTAAATACCTTGAACTGTGTGCCTTGGAGAGCTTCGTTCATGTTCACCAGCTGCATATCAAACCGCAGATCCGGTTTGTCGCTGCCGTACTTGTCCATGGCTTCATCCCAGGTAATCCGGTCCATAGGAACCTTCACGTCGATGTCCAGGGTCTTCTTGAAGACGTAAGCAATGAGTTTTTCCGTCAAAGCCATAATGTCATCTTCATCGATGAAGGACATTTCCATATCCAGCTGGGTGAATTCAGGCTGACGGTCTGCACGCAGGTCTTCATCACGGAAGCAGCGGGCAATCTGGAAATACCGTTCCATACCGCCAATCATCAGCAGCTGCTTGAACAATTGCGGAGACTGGGGCAGGGCATAGAATTTACCGGGGTTTACACGGCTGGGTACCAGATAGTCACGGGCACCTTCCGGCGTGCTTCTGCACAGCATAGGAGTTTCGATTTCCAGGAAATCCCGGTCATCCAAAAAGTCCCGGACAGCCTTCGTCACTTTGTGGCGCAGGATCAGGTTTGCCTGCATTTCCGGTCTGCGCAGGTCCAGGTAACGGTAACGCAGTCTGACGTTTTCATCCACGTCCACGCCATCCTGGATATAGAAAGGAGGCGTCTTGGACGGGTTCAGGACGTTCAGGTCCTTTACGACCACTTCCACTTCACCGGTGGGCAGGTTCGGGTTTACGGTTTCAGCAGAACGTTCCCGTACCAGGCCTTTAACCTGCAGGACGTATTCGCTGCGCACGCCTTCTGCCTTGTGGAAATCCTTTTCATCATGGGCAGGGTCCACGACTACCTGCACAATGCCATGGCGGTCACGGAGGTCGATAAAGATAATGCCGCCGTGGTCACGTCTTTTGCTTACCCAGCCGCACAAGGAAACACTCTTGCCGGCATCCGTTTTTCTCAGGTCACCACAATGATGACTGCGTTCCATACTCATTCGTTCTACACCTCTGGTTATTTAGTAAAATATGTTTCAAGCTCGGAAATCTTAACTTCTTCCTGGCTGCTGTCGGCCATGTTGCGCACGGTTACTGCATCCCGGGCCCGTTCATCTTCGCCGAAGATCAGGGCATATTTGGCCAGCGTCCTGTTAGCCTGTTTCATCTGGGCCTTCATGCTGCGCTGGATCAGGTTCATATCGCAGGCCAGGCCTTTGGCTCTCAGCTTCTGGATAGCACCGAAAGCATCAGCCAGTCCCCCTTCATCGGGCACAACGGCAAACACGTCGATAGCATCCTTGGCAGCCGGCAGCAGGTTCTGCTTTTCCAGAGCCAGCAGGATACGCTCCAGGCCCATGGCAAAGCCCATGCCCGGCGTTGCCGGACCACCCAGCTCGGCTACGAGGCCATCGTAACGGCCACCGCCACCCACGGCGCTTTGGGCGCCCAGGGGAGAATACTGGATTTCGAAAGCAGTCTTCGTATAGTAGTCCAGACCCCGGACCAGGTTGCTGTCCACTTCATATTCCACGCCGGCTTCCGTCAGCAGTTTCTTCACCGTTTCAAAGTGGGCCTTGCAGTCATCGCACAGGCTGTCCGTAATCTTGGGAGCCCCGGCCATGAATGGCTTATCCGCATCCACCTTGCAGTCCAGGATGCGCAGGGGGCTTCTGTCGAAACGGCTCTGGCAATCTTCGCACAGTTCACCAAGATGCGGACGGAAATAGTTCTGCAGCAGTTTCCTGTGCTGAGGCCGGCAGTTCGGGCAGCCCACGGAATTAATCTTCAGCTTCAGGTCTTTCAGTCCCAGCCGCTTCAGCACGGTCAGTGCCAAAAGGATGGTTTCCGCATCCACCACCGGGGATTCAGAGCCCAGCACTTCCACGCCGAACTGGTGGAATTGGCGCATGCGCCCGGCCTGGGGCCGGTCATACCGGAACATAGGTCCAATATAGAAAACCTTTAACGGCATCGGTTCTGCATATAATTTATTTTCAACAAAGGAACGAACCACGGAGGCTGTATTTTCCGGACGCAGTGTGATGCTCCGGCCGCTGCGGTCGTTGAAGGTGTACATTTCCTTGTCCACCACATCCGTACCGTCACCGATACCTCTTTGGAAAAGCTCCGTATGTTCAAAGATCGGGGTTCTGATTTCCTGATAATTGAATTCCCGGCACACTTCCCGCATGATTTGTTCCACATACCGCCAGCCATTCACCATGCCCGGCAGGATATCTTTGGTACCACGAGGTGCCCCTGTTAACATAAAAATCCCTCCGTCAACACAAATAGATTGAACTTAATTAGTTTATCACATTCTACACACTTTTTTCAATGTTACAGGAGCTTTTCCTGATAAAACCGTAATTTTCTTAGAATACAGACCCACTACTACGACAAACTACAAATATCTTTCTATTTGCACTACACCGTAGGGGCGTGCCAACCGAAGGGCGGTACGCCCGAAAATCACATGAACATGCCGGTTTTGCGGGCGGGCCGCCGCTACGCTCTGGCACGCCCCTACGGAATTGCGTATACATATCGTTTGCACCAGCTTGCCATCCAGCTATTTCTCCGGCACTTTTTCTCCTGCATGCCAGAAGTTCTCATACAGCACCTTGATGATGATGAGGACGGGCACCGCAAACACCAGGCCGGCCACGCCGCCAATCTGTCCGCCGATGAGCACGGCCAGGATGATGAGCACCGGGTGCAGCGTAATGCTGCGGCCCATCAGGTTCGGCATGATGATCTGGGCATCCAGCTGATAATAGATCAGGTACAGGGCCAGCACCTTCAATGCCAGCGGCGGGTTCTGCAGCAGGGCGATGAACACGGCCGACAGCGTACCCACTACGGAACCGATCATGGGGATCATTTCCGTCACAAGGGCCAGAAAGCCAAGGACCAGCGTATATTGGACACCCAGAACATAATTCCCCACTGTCAGGAACGCTGCGGCAATGAAGCACAGCTTGAACATATTATCCACATAGGCGCACAGCATGGTGCCGATTTCCGACAGCACCCGGTCTGCTACAGGCTGGGATTCATAGGAAAACAGGCTGACCACCATGGCTTTCAGCGTCCGCCAGTCACTGAGGAAATAGAATGCCAGGAACGGTACCAGTACCATACCCACCAGGCTCTTGGCAAACTTCACCGTGGAGGAAACCATATCTTTCAGTACCGTCATCAGATAGCTGCTGATGCTGCTGAGGGAAGAATCTACCATATCCTGCACGTTGGGCGGCAGCTTATGGAATTCCTCGCCCAGCAGAGGTGTAATATTTTCATTGGCTTTGGCCGCCAGTTCCGGCATGGCTTTCATCAGATTATTTATCTGGGTAATTAATGGTACAATCAAAATATTGGCAGCGGCAAAGATGAACAAACCGAATACAAGAAAAGCAATGATGACCGCACCCGTTGTGGGAATTTTGCGGCCACCAAAGGAAAGTTTCTCGACCCTGTTCACGATGGGATACAGCAGGAAGCTCATGGCAATAGCCAGGAAGACAGATAAGAACGAGTCCACTAAGAAATAAAAAGCAGCAAAGGCCAACAGGGACAGAACGAGTTTTAACACCAGCCCCCTGGACCCCGTCGCATTCTGCATCATAGCAACCAACTCCTTACAGCAGATTCCTGCAAGTCCTTACTGCAGGAACGGATTTCTGCGTCTTTCCCAGCCCACTGTCGTGGTGGGACCGTGGCCCGGCAGCAGTTTATAGTCATCGGGCAGTGTCAGGATCTTCGTCTTAATGGATTCCAGGATGGCATCATAGGAGCCCCCCGGCAGGTCCGTCCGGCCGATGGATTCCAGGAAGACCGTATCACCGCAGAACACGATGCCGTCGCCGATGATGCAGACGCCGCCCTTCGTATGGCCCGGCGTAGCTGCAATGGTGAAGTCCATGCCAGCCACCGTCAGTTTCTGTCCGTCCCTGAAGAAGACATCAGGAGGATCGAACTTTTTATTCCGGTTCGTAGAATAGCTGAGGCTGCTGTTCCACGCCCGCAGCA
>OMUE01000227.1 GCA_900314165.1 uncultured Acidaminococcus sp. | reverse complement strand
CAAACCTGGTGGGTTCATCTCTCGATGAACCCCTACGGATGCGTGTCGGTTGTTTAGTGTTTTGTAAATGTACATTGAAATCCGTAGGGGCGCATCGTATGATGCGCCCACCGGGAGTTCCTTGCATAAACAAACCTGGTGGGTTCATCTCTCGATGAACCCCTACGGATGCGTGTCGGTTGTTTAGTGTTTTGTAAATGTACATTGAAATCCGTAGGGGCGCATCGTATGATGCGCCCACCGAGGCTTCTTAGACAACGGGACTGGTGCAAAGGTGTTGCACCAGTCCCGGATTTTACAATGTACACAAACTACAGCTTTTAATATCAAAGTTCGCTTTCTTCTAATGCGGTTTCCCGTTCTTTTTTGGCGATGGTGGGCAGGATGAAGCCGATGCCGATGAGAACCAGCGGGGTAATGATGTTCATGGCCAGCTGGAAATACCAGCCGCTGGTATAGGCTTCTATGCCTTTAGGATACATGCCCATGAGGCAGGCAAAGGCTGTGAAGCAGAAGCACCACAGACCGGCGAACATGCCCAGTCCCCTGCTCTTCACAAAATGATAGGGAGAGGTGAATTTCTCCGCCTGTTTCTTCAGCATCATGTAGGCAAAGAACACCCACAGGTACCGGAGAGGCATGCACACGGCATTCAGCCGCAGCAGCCAGTTAAACAGGCTCGTCATATCCCCGATGCCCAGAGCCGGCACCAGGATCAGGATGGACACCAGGACAGCCGTCAGCTTGTAGCCGTTGACGGGGATGCCCCGGCTGTTCATGCGGGCAAAAGAGGGCGGCACGAACTGAGGATCCACGTCGGCCAGCAGGATCTTGATGGGCGCATCGATGGACATGGCCAGGGTAGCAGCCTGGCCCAGCATATTGCAGATGGCATAGATGGTCACGAACGTATTGCCGATGCCGTAATACTGCCCTAATTTGGCAAAGCTGTAGTAGGCACCGTTCATCATCAGGTCTTTGGGAATATTTGTAGGATCGAACATGAGCCCCATGGCGAACGTGCCCAGAAGGGCTGTTACAGCCACCATGCCGGCCATGAAGATCATGGATTTCGGAAATTCAGAAGACGGTTTCTGCAGGTTGTTTACATAAGGGGACAACCGTTCGCAGCCGCCCACGGCAAAGACCAGGATGCCGAGGGTGGTCATATAATCAAAATTGAACGTGGGCATAAGGGTATCCCAGTTCAGGGAATAGGTAAAGGTTTTAGCCGTGGTCAGGTGGGGCGCTGCCAAAGCCAGCAGGATGTACAGCAGGGACATGATGAACATGCTGGAACCGGCCAGAGCACCGATACGCTTCAGGGCTGTGACACCCCGGGAGGCATACCACAGGAAGAAGAAAAACAGGATAAGGGCCAGACTCTGGAGGACCATGGGAGTCATCATCTTCGTCAGGGTGCCGTTGCCCAGCACAGCCCAGCCCAGGGCGATGAGGATATTTTGAGGCTTTTGGGCCAGATAGGGCATATGGACGATCCAGTACGTCCAGCCGGCAAAGTAGGCCAGCCGGGTACCGGTGGTAGAACGGATCCAGGAGGACACGCCGCCCTGGCTGTCCTTAAACGTGGAGCCCATTTCGCCTACCATCAATACATAAGGGATGAAGTAAAGGGAGAACATGAGGATCCAGGAAACAACTGCTTTTAGTCCCTGATTGGCATAGCCGTTGACGATGTTGCCGAAGCCCCATACGGATGTAAAGGACATAAGGGCCAGGGCCTGCCAGGACAGGACTTTGTTGCTGCCATTGGTTTGATTGCTGCTCAATTGTAATGACCTCCTTAGTGTGATGTGTACATTGTATGTGGATATTTTACCATAGAGTCACTTGCTTGAAAAGTGCAAAAAGTTGACGAAAAAGCGCTTGATTCCTAATTAATTGCGTAGTACACTAAAAAGGTAGTAAAAATTCAGTGTACTCACATAGTGCACACTAGGAGGAAACATCATGGAACAGATTACAAAAGAATTGCTGCAGTTTATTGAACAAAGTACATCACCGTATCACACAGTCCTTACAGCAAAACATTTGTTGGACCAAGAGGGATTCCAGTCCCTGGACCTGGGAGCTGACTGGTCTTTGGCGCCGGAAGGAAAGTACTATGTCACCGTGTTCGACTCCTGCCTGCTGGCGTTCCGGACGGGCCAAAAGGGCAGCCGTGGCCTGCGCATGGCCGCGGCTCACACGGATTTCCCCTGCTTCCGCATCAAGCCGGCACCGGAGGTCACAGGCCACGGCTACGGTACGCTGAATGTAGAAGGCTACGGCGGCATGATCGTCAGCACCTGGCTGGACCGTCCCCTGTCCCTGGCAGGCAAGGTAGTGACCCGGACGGCGGATCCTTTTGCGCCGGCCACCCATTTTGTGGATTTCAAGCGGCCCCTGCTGACCATCGCCAACCTGGCCATCCATATGAACCGGGAAGTAAACGACGGCTATAAATGGAACAAACAAAAGGACGTGCTGCCTCTGGCCACACTGGTAGATAAAGAAAAGCCGGACAAACAGTTCTTCCAGAAATTCCTGGCCAGGGAACTGGGCTGCAAGGCCGAGGACATCCTGTCCTTCGAGCTGTCCACCTATCCGGTGGAACAGGGCTGCACCCTGGGCCTTAACGAAGAATTTATTTCCAGCGGCCGGCTGGACAACCTGACCAGCGTCGTAGGCTGCCTGAAGGGACTCATCAATGGAGAATGCAGCGAAGGCCTGCGGGTAGCGGCACTTTTTGACAACGAAGAAGTAGGCAGCAACACGAAGCAGGGGGCGGACTCCCTAGTGCTGGACCAGCTGCTGCAGCGGGTCTATGGCTGCCTGGGACTCACCCAGGAACAGCTGTACCAGGATCTGGCCAAAGGGTTCATGCTCAGCGTGGACGTGGCCCATGGGCTCCATCCCAATTACGTGGATAAGTGCGACATTACGAACCAGCCCGTGCTGAACGGGGGCCTGGTGTTGAAACAGGCATCCACCCAGAGCTATGCCGGGGATGCAGAGGCCGTGGCCATCGTGAAGGGGCTGTGTGAGGCTAACGGGATTCCCTGCCAGCTGTTCGTGAACCGCAGCGATATCCGGGGAGGCTCCACCCTGGGCTCCATGGCCTCGGCCCTGACGCCTATCCGGACCATGGACATCGGCGTGCCACTCTTGGCCATGCATTCGGCCAGAGAGACCATGGGCTATAAGGATCAGGAAGCATTGGAAAAGCTGATTACGGTGTTCTTTGGGTGAGATCTTGCACGACTCCTGGTGGGCGCATCTTTGATGCGCCCCTACGACTTTCAATATTCATTTTCCAAAACACCATACGTACGACTCTCATCCGTAGGGGTTCATCGCTAGATGAACCCACCTGGCTTGCTCATTCCAAAAGCCCTTTGTGGGCGCATCTCTCGATGCGCCCCTACGAGTTTCCATGTACATTTTTCAAAATACCATCCGTACAACACGCTTCCGTAGGGGCTTATCGTCAGATAAGCCCACCAAAGCTATTCCATCCCAAGGAGTTCCTCTATGCATTACACCATTCCCAATCGCAAAAATATCCGCCTACACCCTTTTGCCTATGAGAATACCGGATTATATTTCATTACATTATGCACGCAAAATAGAAAATGTCTTTTCGGAAGCATTGGGGATGATAAATTGATCCCCTCTTCTATAGGCACAACCGTTATCTCCATAATCGACGAATACCGTCACCATTATCCCGGTATAGAAATCCAACAATATGTCGTTATGCCCAATCATATCCATTTTCTGATTTTCAGGAATCCTGGTAATGAATCACATGCAATATCTCTCAGCCGATTTATCAGCCACATGAAAAGTTTCATAACCTTACAATGTGGTAAATCTTTCTGGCAGAGAGGATTTTATGATCACGTTGTGCGGACGGAACAGGATAAATTAGAGATTATGGAATATATCCAAAATAATCCCCGAAAATGGGCAATGGATAAGGAATTTATAGAAGAATAACCTCGGTGGGCGCATCTCTCGATGCGCCCCTACGACTTTCAATATTCATTTTCTAAAACACCGTACATCCGACTCGCATCCGTAGGGGTTCATCGCTAGATGAACCCATCAAGGCTTTGCTATATAAGGAAACCTCGGTGGGCGCATCTCTCGATGCGCCCCTACGACGTGCAGCGCCTCTTTTCCCTTTTCACCGTTCCCTTTTCTCTTGTGCCTTATTCCTCCAGCATCTCCTCATCCATCCGGCTGTACAACTCATAATACCGTCCATGCATTGCCATGAGGCTGTCGTGGCTGCCCTGCTCTACGATGCGGCCCTGGTCCATGACCAGGATCTGGTCCGCATTGCGGATGGTGGTCAGGCGATGGGCGATGACGAACACCGTCCGCCCCTCCATGAGGGCATCCATGCCCTTCTGGACAATCTGCTCCGTCCGGGTATCGATAGAAGACGTGGCCTCGTCCATGATCATCACCGGCGGATTGGCCACGGCGGCCCGGGCAATAGCCAATAGCTGGCACTGGCCCTGGCTCAGGCTGCTGCCGGCCCCGTGGAGCACCGTATGGTACCCCTGGGGCAAATGGCGGATGAAATCGTCGGCCCCGGCCAGAATGGCCGCCTGCCGGCACTCCTCCTCCGTAGCTTCCAGCCTGCCGTACCGAATGTTCTCCAGCACCGTCCCCGTAAACAGCACCGTATCCTGCAGGACGATGCCCAGGCTCTGCCGCAGGGCACTTTTCCGGATGTGCTGCAGGGGGATGCCGTCATAGGTCACGGATCCCTTTGTGACCTCGTAAAACCGGTTCAACAGATTCGTAATGGTGGTCTTGCCGGCCCCTGTGGCCCCGACCAGGGCAATCTTCTGGCCCGGCTCCGCCGTCAGGGTAATATCATGCAAAATGGGCTTGCCGGGATCATAGGCAAAATCCACATGGTGGAACTCTACCCGGCCCCGGAGCGGTACATCCTGCCCCCCCTCCTCATGCCAGGCCCACCGGTACTGACAACCGCTGCCCGCCTGGCACACCAGGGACACAGTGCCCTCATCCACTTCCGGCTGCTCTGCCAAAAGGGCGAAGATCCGTTTCGTGCCCGCCATAGCCATGACGATAGCATTAATCTGGGGAGAAATCTGTTGGATGTTGGTGGAAAACTGCCGTGCCATACCCAAAAACGGTACGATGACCGCCAAGGAAAAAGGCAGGCCTGACAGGGACACATTGGCCACCTGCCACTCCAGGAACAGGCTGCCGGCGCAGGCCACCACGATATAGATCAGATAGCCCACGTTATTCAGAATGGGCATCAGGGTATTGGAATACCGGTTGGCCGCATAGGACGCCTCAAACAGCTGCCGATTTTCCCGGTCAAAAGCTTCCCGGGTCAGCTGCTCGTGCTGGAACACCTTGATGACCTTGCCCCCCTGGATGCTCTCTTCCATAAAGCCTTCGCAGCTGGCCAGGCTATGCTGCTGCTCCATAAAAAACCGGGCACTGCGGCCTCCCACACTGCGGGTAATGACCACGGACCACAGGCAGCCCCCTACTACCACCAGGCTCATCCACAGGCTGTAATACACCATGATCACAATCAGCGTAGTCAGGGACAGGGCCGTGACGCACAGCTGGGGAAAAGCCATGCTCAGCAGCTGCCGCAGGGATTCCACGTCGTTGGTGTAGCTGCTCATGAGTTCTCCCCGCTGGTGGCTGTCGAAAAAGCCAATAGGCAGCCGTTCCATATGGGCGAACATGCGCTGCCGGATCTGGGCCAGGGAGCCCTGGTTAAAGAAGGCAATGAGCTGGTTGTAGGCCACATTGGCCACCAGGGACACCACGTACAGCCCCAGCAGGATGGCTACGTACCGGAAAATGACGGGTTTCACTTCCAGCCAGGTCAGCTGCCGGGCCCAGGCCTCCTCCAGCACCGCCACCACTTTTTGCATGAATACGGCCGGAATGGACACCAGTATGGCGTTAATGAGGATCAGGACCAGGATGGTGGGCAGCAGCCGGGGGTAGATCCCCAGCAGGAAACGGAACAGCCGCAGACCCTGCCGCCAATCCAGCACCTCTTTTGAACTTTGAAATCTGGGT
>OMUE01000229.1 GCA_900314165.1 uncultured Acidaminococcus sp. | reverse complement strand
CCACAGTTTCCGTAAGGTCACTAAAAAGGGCGCTTTCCCCAATGAAGACGCCGTCCTTAAATTGCTGTTTTTGCGGATTCAGGAACTATACAAAAAGTGGAATGGTCGACCGGTGCCCAACTGGTCCATGGTACGTAACCAGCTGGCAATCGATGAATCCAAGCAAGCCAGGATTCTCAAATACGAGAATATTTGATTTGCTACTTAACTAAAAAACGACGGTCTTTTTCAAGACCGTCGAAAATTTAAAAATTATGGACTTACACACTTAGCTTGACACACTCCCTGACAACAGGTTCTTTTTTCTATATTCTTTTTTCTAAATTCAGGAGGCCCAGCGGGCACCTCTTCGCTCTTTACTCTTCGCTCTTCGCTATATCCTGGGCTTCCTCCGGCCTCAGCTTCCGCTCCGTCACGTTCTTCAGCACGTTCAGACCGTACAGCAGCAGGCCGCCGGCAGCGAACCAGATCAGGTGGAACGTGGACCAGGTCATGGCCGGCTGGGGCACTTTCAAGGTCGTAGGACCTTGGACGATGGCGTAGAAGGAACCAATCATCATGCCCAGGATGAAGTACACCATAGCAGCACGGTGGTCATCCAGAGATTTTTTCACGATGCGGATGATACCCAGGATGCCGGCAATGACGCCGAAGCCGAAGATGCACAGTACGGGGAAGTAGGACAGATTGAAATGCAGGAACTCTTTGATGGCGTCGATAATGGGCACATACAGGCCGAAAATCAGCAGCATGGTGGAGCCGGAAATGCCGGGCAGGACCATGGCGCAGATGGCGATCATAGCACAGCCGAAAATGTAAGCTCCCAGAGTAGGCGTCAGGTTATTGATGGCTACGTTGGTGCCCTGGCCCCCGGTGGGATTGGCCCACACGATGACTACCACCAGCAGCACGCCCAGCAGAAAGAAGGGAAACCGGCTGGTGCGCCGCAGGCAGTCTTTTTCTTCCCGGATAATGACGGGCAGGGAGAAAAGGGACAGACCCAGGAACAGAGAACTCAGCTGATAAATATGGGTGGTAAACAGGCTGGCCAGCACCATGACGGACGAACCCATGCCCAGCACCCAGCCCAGGCCCAGCTTGCACAGGAATTTGAAGCCCTCCCGACGCAGCTGCCGGCTGCCATGGGTGATGACGTACAGGGAACTGATGAATTCGTCATAGAAGCCCAGCACAAAGGCAATAGTACCTCCGGATACCCCGGGTACGCTGTCGGCCAGGGCCATGCAGAAGCCACGGATCATATTCAGCAGCAAATCCATAATGATAACCTTCCTTTACCTTTTTTCTTTCTTCTTTCAAAAATACGTATTGTACTTCTCGCCGATTTCCTATAGTATAGGATACAAATCGAACAAATTTATAAATAAAGAAAAAAATCTCCCAAAAAAATTGTGTTATAATGGTACGCGGACTGGAATGGAGACATCAGACGTCAGAAAAGGCCGCTGGCCTGCCCCCTCGTCAACTACGTTGGCTCTCTCCCCCTACGGGGGCGACAGGTTGGGCAGAGTCCTGTCATCCCCGCAGGGGAGGGGAACCGTGCATAGCACGGTGGTGGGGCCGTGCAGCGCACTAGTGCACTAGCCCACTAGCAACTGGCTTACCAGCCATGAACTCACATTATATCTTATTTTGGTATAAATTTGAATACAAGGAGGATGGAAAAGTTTGGAACGTGGAGAATTAAAGCTGAAATTAATGGAATATGCAGCGAAAGGGTACCAGGTACCCCGTATGGATATGATCAAGACTCCGGAACAGATTGAAGGAATCCGGGAAGCCGGCAAAGTGAACACAGGCGTACTGGACGCCGTGGAAAAAGCCATCAAGGTGGGCATGACTACGGACGACATCAATACCATCGTATACGACTACACCGTCAGCCATGACGCCATTCCGGCCTGCCTGAATTACGAAGGCTTTCCCAAATCTGTCTGCACGTCCGTCAACGATGTGATCTGCCACGGAATCCCGGATCCCCATCAGGTCCTGAAAAGCGGGGACATCGTCAACGTGGATGCTACTACCATCTACAAAGGCTACGTAGGGGATGCCTCCCGGATGTTCATGCTGGGCCGGGTGCCGGCAGAACGGAAGAACCTGGTTGGCATTACGAAGGAATGCCTGAAGCGGGGCATGGAGAACGCCGTAGGCTGGAAGAACACCCTGGGGGATATCGGGGCGGCTATCCAGGCCTTTGCCCGGAAGCACGGCTGCAGCGTCGTAGAAGAATTCGGCGGCCACGGCGTGGGCCTGGAAATGCATGAAGACCCCTTTGTAGCCCACGTGGGTAAACGGGGCCACGGTATGCTGCTGGTGCCCGGTATGGTCATCACCATCGAGCCCATGATCAATGCCGGTACGAAAGATCTGTATATAGATGAAGCCAACGGCTGGACTGTCCACACCGCAGATGGCAAATCCAGTGCCCAGTGGGAGCACACCCTGCTGATCACAGAAGGGCTGCCGGAGATTTTATCCTATTAAAGTGAAGAGCGAAGAGTGAAGAGCGAAGAGGAGTGCTCTGCACTGCCCCCCTCGCCAGATGCAGGCATCTGGCCCTCTCCCCCTACGGGGGCGACAGCCCGCTGGGCAGAGCCCTGTCATCCCCGCAGGGGAGGGGAACCGTGCGTCAGCACGGTGGTGGGGCCGTCCAGAGGACTCTAATCCCTAATCTCTAATCCCAAGAAAAGAGGTAAACGACTATGACATTTATGGAACTTGCGAAAGAACGGTATTCTGTACGGAAGTACAGCGACAAACCTATTGAACAGGAAAAGCTGGATGCCATCCTGGAAGCGGGACGGATTGCCCCTACGGGCCATAATTACCAGCCCTATCGGGTATACGTGCTGAAGAGCCCGGAAGCCATTGCCAAGATCCGCAGCCTGACCCGCTGTGCCTTCAATGCGCCTGTGGTCCTCATGGTGACGGTCCGCAAGGACGAAGAATGGGTGAACCCCTTCGAACACAGCATCCGGGCCGGGGAACAGGACGCCTCCATCGTGGCCACCCACATGATGCTGGAAGCCTGGGAACTGGGCATCGGTTCCTGCTGGGTGAACTTCTTCCCTGTGACCCAGACCGCAGATGCCTTTGAACTGCCTCTGAACGAAGTGCCCCTGCTGCTGCTGCCCATCGGCTACGCCGCCGAAGGCGCTCATCCCGCTCCTCTCCATACCCAGAGAAGAAGCAACGAGGAATTGGTGAAAGAGCTGTGAAAAAATAGTGAAGAGCGAAGAGTGAAGAGTGAAGAGTGAAGAGGCGCCTGCGGCGGGCAAGGAAGTCAGCCATGCTGACAATAAAAAGGAGCTGTGAAAAAATTTTTTCACAGCTCCTTTTTGTTGCCTTACAGCATGCAATACTTCAACACGAACAGTACAGCCAGCACGTACATAAGTCCGCTGATCTTCTTGCTGTTGCCAGTCAGGAGGTTCAGGACTACGTAGCTGATGACGCCGAAGGAAATGCCTTCGCTGATGCTGTAGCAGAAGGGCATAGCGATGATGGCGATGTAGGCGGGCAGCGCTTCGCTGAAATCCGTCATGTCGATGTTCGTAATGGAAGAGAACATCAGGAAGCCTACGATGATCAGAGCCGGAGCCGTGGCAAAGGACGGAATGGCCATGAAGAACGGGCTCAGGAACAGGGAAAGCAGGAACAGCACGCCGACAGTCACAGCGGTCAGGCCCGTACGGCCCCCTTCAGATACGCCGGCAGCACTTTCCACAAACGTGGTGACGGTGGAGGTACCCAGCACAGCGCCGGCACAGGTGGCCACGGCGTCAGCCATGAGGGCGCCCTTGATGTGGGGCAGACGGCCTTTTTCATCCAGCATATTGCTCTTGGCAGCTACGCCGATGATGGTGCCCAGGGTATCGAACAGGTCCACGAACAGGAACGCGAAGATGACAGCGAAGAAGTCCAGGCTCAGCATGTGGTCCGGATGAATCTGCATGAAGATGGGAGCCGGGCTGGCAGGCAGGAAGCCAGCGGAGAAATTTGGGAATACACTGAATGTGCCCAGCTTCGGGTTCGGCACGTACAGGCCTACGGCTTCGCAGATCATGCCGGCGATCCAGGTGCCCAGGATGCCAAACAGGATATTGCCTTTCACATTCTTGATGATGAGGATACTGGTCAGCAGGATGCCCAGCATAGCCAGCAGCACCGTGATACCTACGCTGTTGAACGTACCGTCAGCGACAGATTTTGTAAAGGAGAACAGGGCAATCTTCGTAGCTTTGTTGGCCACAACGATCTGAGAGTTTAGCAGGCCGATGAGGGCAATGAACAAGCCGATGCCTACAGAAATAGCCTTTTTCAGGGTCAGGGGAATGGTGTTGAAGATGGCTTCCCGGATATTCGTCAGGGATAAGATAATGAAAATAATGCCTTCTACAAAAACGGCGGTCAAAGCCATCTGCCAGGAGTATCCCATCTGAAGGACAACGGTGTAGGCAAAATAGGCATTCAGCCCCATGCCGGGAGCCAGGGCGAAGGGATAGTTGGCAAAAGCTGCCATACAGAAGGTACCCAGGGCAGAGGCAATGGCGGTAACCGTCAGCAGGGCCCCCTTATCCATGCCCGTAGCACTCAGAATGGCCGGGTTTACAATCAGAATGTAAGCCATGGTCATAAATGTGGTAATGCCGGCCACGATTTCCGTACGCACGGTGGTTCCGTTTTCCTTCAGGTGGAAAACCTTTTCCAATGTTTCTTCCATAATCATCCTTCCTTTCATTTGTCGGAGTCCGCTGGACGGCCCCACCACCGTGCTTACGCACGGTTCCCCTCCCCTGCGGGGATGACAGTCCGCTGGACGGCTTGTCGCCCCCCGTAGAGTTCTTGTCATCCCCGTAGGGGAGGGGGACCATCTGCATTAACCGCATTAGTCTAAGGCAGATGGTGGTGGGGCTGGGCAGTGCCCTTTACCAGGCATCTGGCGAGGGGGCAGTGCAGAGCACTCTTCTTCACTCTTCACTCTTCACTTTTACTATGAAAATACTCTTCGACCGAAATTAAAACGCAAAAAGACACCCCAATTT
>OMUE01000230.1 GCA_900314165.1 uncultured Acidaminococcus sp. | reverse complement strand
GGTCCTACCAGCGGTATTTATTTCCCCATCGGCGGCGCTTTCTCTAAAGTAGCCGGGGAAATGGGTTACAAGACTTCCGCTACGGCAACGGGCGCTACGGTTGAAAACATCAACGGTATCCTGACCCACAAAGGCGAAATCGCCATTGCTATGAGTGACTCCGTCATCCAATGCCAGGAAGCATTCGGTGCTTTCGAAGGCAAGAAGAAAGAACCGAACCTGCGTGTCCTGATGGGCCTGTGGCCTAACGTAGTACAAATCGTTACTACCGAAGATACCGGTATCAAGACCTTCAAAGACATCAAAGGTAAGAGAGTCGGCGTAGGTGCTCCTAACTCCGGCGTAGAACTGAACGCCCGCATGATCTTTGAAGCTAACGACATGAGCTATAAAGACGCAAAGGTTGACTACCTGTCTTACGGCGAAGCTATCGACCAGATCAAGAACGGCCAATGCGATGTTGGTTTCGTAACTTCCGGCCTGGGCAACGCTACCATCAAAGAACTGGGTACCATGAAGAAGATTCACTTCATCCCTGTTGATGGCGAAGCTATCAAGAAGCTCTGCAAGAAGTATCCGTTCTACATGCCGTTCAAGATTCCTAAAGAAGCTTACGACACTGGCGTAGATACTCCGACCGCAGCTGTAATGAACGTTATGCTGGTTGATAAGGACCTGCCTGATGACGTAGTATATGACCTGCTGACCGGTATTTATTCCGAAAAAGGCCTGGCTACCATCGGTAACTCCCACGCTACCGCAAAACGTGAAATCACTCTGAAGACCGGCCTGAGAGGCATCAAGGGCACCAGCCTGAAGCTGCATCCGGGTGCTGAAAAGTTCTTCAAAGAAAAAGGTATGCTGTAATCTGGTGTGATGAAACCCAGAAAAAAATGGCTTTTCTGTCTGTTAGTGCCCATTGTCATCGGCCTGCTGGGCTGGTGGCACTGGGCTAACCAGACAGTCATGAGAATCAAAGATTTTAAAACCCAGAAAATTTACGTGGAATTCCCTGCCAAGCCGGGGGATAGATTATTTTTCGGCTGGATTCATTCGTTGGAACACATCCATTGGCATGAATACTTCCATGTAGCGTCCGACAACAGTCTGGTGTTGGACACGATTTCTTTTCCCGCTTTCGGGGCGGGCATCCCCGAAAACAAGGGAAAGAAAGTGTGGGTGGACGAAAAGGGGAACATTTACATGGATGAGATTGGTCAGGTGTTTCAACGAATCGACTGGCTGAATTCTCATTACGCGACCCGGCAGATCAAACTGAACGACACACTGATAACCAGTGGACGGCTCTTGCCGGAACATACGAGACTTACACTTATCATAGAAAAGAGGGGATTCTTTGATGGACGACTTGAAGAAAACCGATGAGGTAGTAAAGCCGACCGAAGACTTCAACCAGGCGCCGCTGAATAAAGACGGGATTATCACCGGCGACATGGACGAAGAAATGGCAGCGAAAACGAATGCCATTATTGAAAAAGTCGATAAAGAATCAGCAACCCGGAAATTTACCGGGAACATGAAGAAGTTCTTCTACATTTTTAGCGTTATCGTATCACTTTATCATTTGTATACTGCAATCTTTGGGCCACCGGTTACCCTGGTACACAGAAGCTTGCACGTGGCTATGATGAGCTCCATGTGCTTCCTGATGTATCCCATGTGGAAGAAATCTGACCACACGAAACCGAGTATCCTGGACTGGATCCTGGCCATCGTCAGCTTCGTCATTCCGTTCTATATCTGGAATGACTATCTGGGCGTCGTAGAACGTGCCGGCCGCGCCAGCGATACGGATATGATTATGGCTACCATCCTGGTAGTCCTGACATTGGAAGCTACCCGTCGGTGCAGCGGTTTGGCCCTGCCCATCCTGAGTATCTTCTTTATCTTCTACGGCATGTACGGCCGTGAATTCCCCGGCATGTTCATGCACAGAGGGTATGACTGGTTGAGCTTGTCCAACCACTTCTTCGCTAACACCGAAGGGATTTACGGTACGTCCGTCAACGTATCGTCAAGCTATATCTACTTGTTCATCCTGTTCGGCTGCGTTATGACCAAGTCCGGCATGGGCAAATTCTTCAACGATATTTCCCTGGCCGTAGCCGGTCATACGAAAGGCGGTCCTGCAAAGGTATCCGTCGTAGCTGCAGGTCTGCTGGGTTCCATTAACGGTTCCGCAGTAGCTAACGTAGTAACCACCGGTTCCTTCACGATTCCTCTGATGAAGAAGACCGGGTATTCTGCCGAATTTGCCGGCGCCGTATCCGCAGCCGCTTCCGTAGGCGGTCAGCTGCTGCCTCCTATCATGGGTGCTGCAGCCTTCATCATGGCAGAAATCCTGGGCGTGAAGTACTCTGAAATCATCGTCTGGGCAGTTATTCCTGCCCTGCTGTACTACATGGGTATCCTGATCCAGGTACAGCTGAGAGCTTCCAAGGACGGCCTGGTAGGCGTTCCCCGGAGCCAGCTGCCTAAAGCCTCCGATGTACTGAAGGCTCAGGGCCACCTGATCATCCCCATCATCTTCCTGCTGTACATGCTGTTCTTCTCCGGTTCTACCGTAGTGTACGGCGCTGTACTGACGATTTTCGTGACCATCGTGGTAGCAGCCTTCAAAAAGTCTACCCGGATGAAACCGAAACAAATCGTCGATGCTTTGGCAGACGGTGCAAAACAGACCGTAAGCGTAGCTATCGCTTGCGCCTGCGTAGGTATCGTAGTAGGTGTATCCTCCAAGACCGGGTTTGGTCTGACCATGGCTAACACCATCATCAGCCTGGGCCATACCAGCATCATGTTCACCCTGGTATTCACCATGATCACCTGCATGATCTTGGGCATGGGTCTTCCTTCCATTCCTTCCTACATCATCACCTCCTCCATTGCAGCTCCTGCTCTGTTCAAACTGGGTATCCCTAACGCAGCAGCCCATATGTTCAGCTTCTACTTCGCAATGTTCGCAAACCTGACTCCTCCTGTTGCTCTGGCAGCCTTTGCTGCAGCAGGCGTGTCCGGCGGCGATCCAATGAAGACCGGCTGGGTATCTGTAAAACTGGCTATTGCAGGGTTCATCATCCCCTACATCTTCGTTCTGTCTCCTCAGCTGATGCTGATCAACACCACGTTGGCAGAAGGCCTGGTAACCGCCTTTACGGCAGCTCTCGGCGTATTCCTGCTGGCTGTGGCCTGCGAAGGGTATGTGTATGCACCGGTTAACATCGTCATGCGGTTAGTGTCCCTGGCGGGCGCTCTGCTCTTGATGGTTCCCGGTACCACCACCGATATTGCAGGTGCCGTTATCCTGGTAGCTGTAGTATTCCTGCAGAAGAAGAAAGCAAAAGCTTTGAAACCGGCAGCTTGAGTCAAATGATAAAACGAGCAGTTCCTTCGGGAACTGCTCGTTTCTTTTATTTGACATCCTTTCCATCCTATGAAATAATCAAGCTAAACTTAACTATTACGAGGGGGTAACGGTATGACGGATACAAAATGGCGGATCGAACACGACTCCATGGGGGAAATGAAGGTCCCTGCGGATAAATATTGGGGCGCCCAGACGGAGCGCAGCTTTGAAAACTTCAAAATCGGCACGGAAAAGGTTCCTATGGAAGTCATCCGGGCTTTTGCGTATTTGAAAAAGTCTGCTGCTCAGGCTAACCATGAACTGGGCAAGCTGGACGACAAGCGCTGTGCCATCATCTGCCAGGTCTGCGACGAAATTCTGGCCGGCAAGCTGGACGGCAACTTCCCTCTGGCCGTATGGCAGACGGGCAGCGGCACCCAGAGCAACATGAACGTCAACGAAGTCATCGCTCACCGGGGCAACGAAATCGCCGGCGAGACCCTGCTGCACCCTAACGACCACGTGAATATGTCCCAGAGCTCCAACGACACGTTCCCGACAGCCATGCACATCTCCGCCGTATGGGAAATCGAAAAGACCTTGCTGCCGTCCCTGGACGCCTTGGTAGAAACCTTTAAGACCCTGGAAGAAGAGAACAAGGGCATCGTCACCACGGGCCGGACCCATCTGCAGGACGCTGTACCCGTAGCCTTCTCCCAGGAAATTTCCGGCTGGCGCACCATGCTGGAACGGAATAGAGACGAACTGAAACTGGCAGAAAAGGGCCTGCTGGAACTGGCTCTTGGCGGCACGGCCGTAGGTACGGGGCTGAACGCTCCCAAAGGCTTTGCGGAAAAAGCCGCGGCCCATATTGCGGAAAATACGGGCTATGCCTTTGTGACGGCGCCTAACAAGTTCCACGCTCTCACCAGCTTGGACGATATGGTGTTCGCCCACGGGGCTTTGAAGGCTCTGGCCGGCAATATGATGAAGATCGCCAACGACGTGCGCTGGCTGGCTTCCGGGCCTCGGGATGGGTTAGGCGAAATCACCATTCCTGCCAACGAACCGGGTTCCTCCATTATGCCCGGCAAGGTGAACCCCACTCAGTGCGAAGCTGTGACTATGGTGGCCGTCCAGGTCATGGGCAACGACGCCACCATCGGCTTTACGAACTCCCAGGGGAATTTCCAGCTGAACGTGTTCCTGCCGGTGACCATCTACAATTTCCTGCAGTCCGTGCGGCTGCTGGGAGACGTCATGGCCTCCTTCCGGAAGAACTGCGCCGTGGGCATCAAGGCCAACAAGGAAAAGATGTCTCATAACCTGCACAATTCCCTGATGCTGGTGACGGCTCTCAGCCCCTATATCGGCTACGATAACTGTGCCAAGGTAGCCAAACAGGCCTTCAAGGATAACATTTCCCTGAAAGAAGCCGTCCTGAAGCTGGGTTACATGACAGAGGAAGACTTCGATAAGGTGTTCCATCCGGAAGAAATGGTGTAAAAGAACGACGGACGACAACCGACGGACGACGGACGCTTGTTTCTGCTATTAGCTTGGAACGTTGCTTGTCGGTAGTTTTTTAAAGCAAGAGAAAACCCACTTATTCGTGTAGCACGAGTAGGTGGGTTTTTGTATGTCTTTATATTCCACGCGGTAGCGTGGTTCCTCTTTCGTCCGTCGGTCGTCGTATGTCGTCTGTCGTAACCGAGATAATTATTCTCCCAGCAATCCCAGGATCTTGGCACCGGCGGTGCAGGCAGGGCAGAAGCAGTACTTGCCACCGGCAGCTTTCACTTCCTGGCCTTGCTTCAGCATGGCAGCGGCAGCTTCGGCGCCAAAAGCTTCTTTGGCAGCGTCGGAAGCGAAGAACGGCAGCACGTCATCAATGGTGCAAACGTCTTCCTTCAGGGCGCCCTTCAGCAGAGCCGTCAGATTGGCCTGGGCAGCGGTACCGTCAGCGGCCACCCACTTTTCAGCTAATTCTTTCAGAGGACCATAGCAGCTGGGCGCAGCAATCAATTCTTTCACAGCAGCCATTAATTCGGTATAATTTTCCATAGGAGATTTCCTTCTTTCGTTTGGTATACTTGTATTATAGCATTGGTTAAGTGAAAAGTGAAAAGAGAACAGTGAAAAGTGAACAGTGAAAAGTGAAAAGTGAAGAGGCGTGCGCTGCACTGCCCCCTCGCCATCTTTGTAAAGGGCTCCGCCCAGCCCCACCACCATCTGCCTTGAACTAACTTGTTTTTGCAGACGGTCCTCCTCCCCTACGGGGATGACAAGATCCCTGCGGGGATGACAGCCCGCTGGGCAGCGCCCTGTCATCCCCGCAGGGGAGGGGAACCATCCGTAGGATGGTGGTGGGGCCGTCCAGAGGACTACTGATGTCTGACGTCTTATCCAAGCTGGTGGGGGTGCATACAGAGGACAGCTCTAAACATGTAATTACGTAAAACGAACATATGTTTGTAATTTACGACTTTATATAGTATACTATCAACAGGTACTGCGATAACGGTAGGCGGTCAATTTTCGCCCCTTAAAAAAATTAACCGCCCCTACGTCCCCACGTTGGCGGTTAATTTTTAACTAAAAACTCAAGGGGCTGACCGCTTATCGGCAGTACCTCTTTTGTCTGTATTATACTTTGTTTTCAAGAGAATGACAAGGTCTGTACAGGGGGCGTGCTCTGTCCAGTGCGCTGTACTGCCCCCTGTCCGCCCTCGCTTCAAGCGGGGACGGGGGACCGGCGTAGCCGGTGGTGGGGGTGTCCGTGCAGGGCACAGTCTACGGCCAGCGGCCACTAGCCTCTAACGTCTAAAATCTAACGTCTCTTTCTAAAGTTCACAATTTGTCACAATACTACGGTGATAAAAAATTGGAATTCACTATAAGTTTACGTGATTAAAAGGAGTAATTGGGAACTCTCACGGATTTTATAGAATTGAAAACAGGGCAAATGCTACACTAAAACCATGGTAAAACCTACAGCCTGAATGGGCGGCACAAGGGGAACATGGTTCAGCTCCGTAGAGGAAACAAGGATACTCGCACGAGAAGATTCATGAACCTCCTGGAACGTCCGGACGGGCAAATTTTATCCAAGGAGGCTTTTATCATGAAAAAATCTTTAGTATTTGCCATGGCTATGGCACTGGGCGTTAGCGCTACTGCTTTCGCAGCTAACCCCTTCTCCGATCTGCCTGCTGGTCACTGGGCTTATGGCGCTGTGGCTAAACTGGCTGCTGCCGGCATCGTTGACGGCTATCCTGATGGCACCTTCAAAGGCGACAAGACCATGACCCGTTATGAAATGGCTCAGATCGTTGCCAAGGCTCTGGCTAAAGGCGCTATCGGTGCTGACGACAAACTGGTTAGCGAATTCGCTGACGAACTGGACAACCTGGGCGTTCGCGTTGCTAAACTGGAAAAGAATGCTGACAATGTGAAAATCACTGGCAACATCCGTACCATCTACAACCAAAGCTACGGCGACCTGAAGAATCCGTCTTCTTCCGTCACTCGTTCCCGTCTGTTCTTCACCGGCGAAGTGAATGACAACTGGCATTATGTGGGCATGCTGCAGAACCAGCAGCACTGGATCAACCACAATGACAAGAATGACTCCGGCGAAACCGAAACAAAGTTCCAGAGAGCTTACGTGACCGGTAACATCGGTGTAGTCAACATGACTGCTGGCCGTTACAACGGTACCTATGCTGATGGTAACGTATACGATACCCGTGTGGACGCTGTGAACCTGAGTGGTAAATCCGGCGTAACCTACATCGGCGCAACCTGGGGCAAGATGGCTAACAAGGACGTTGTTGACCAGGATGATGACAAGTTTAGCACGAAAGATTCCATTGCCGGCGAATTCACCCAAGCTGTAGTGGGCGCTGACTGGGGTAAATGGAACCTGGAAGCCAACTACTTCCATGTAAAAGATATTGATACGACTGATCTCAAAAATGGTTCTACTGGTTGGATGACCGGCAGCGACAACATCTGGACCGCTGCTGCTACCTGGCACGCAGACGACTGGAAGATCGGCGCTATGTACCTGCACGGCGATGCCGACGATAAAGTTGTAAAAGATGCTAAATCTGATGCAGAACCCGATCATGATGGCTGGGTAGCTACTGTAGCCTACAAAGGCGCTAAGGCTTCCAAACCCGGTTCTTGGGGCCTGTTCGCTCACTACTATGATCAGGGCGGCGCTACCTACATCGCTCATACCATGAACGGCAACTACGATAAATTCGGTCCTGAAGGCTTCAAGGGCTGGAACGTAGGCGCTAACTGGGCTATTGCCAAGAACATGGTTGCTACCGTTGAATACTATGACCTGAAAGGCCGCAGCAACAGCGACGACTACAAGGACGATCAACATGCACGGACCCTGTGGTCTCAAATGATCGTAACCTTCTAATTCAGCTTGCTCTAAAAAGCAGACATGTCCTTCCCCCTAAACGGATGGATGCAAAAAGGACGATTCTTCGGAGTCGTCCTTTTTTCTATAATGGGCAAGGATTTCAGAGTTTATGTATAGCGTATTTACGCCCCATTGTATATGATGTATAAAAAAGGTAAAACAGGTACGATTATGGACAGCACATGGCAGCCTTTATCTCCAACAGAACTGAATACAGACCTTACTATAAAAGATCCCGTCCAGCAGCTGATCCTGGCTACGGCCAAGAAGATGTTCCTGGAACAGGGCTATCTCCGCACGTCCCTGCGGAAGATTGCCAACGATTCCGGTATCCAATTCCAGACGGTGACCAGCCTCTACAAGACGAAGGACGAGGTCTTTGAAGCCCTGGTCAGCCGGGCTATGCTGCTGGCCCAACAGCTGATCCGCCAGGAAGTGGCGGCTACGGAGACTATGAATGCCCATTCCCGTGAAATCCAGGACGTATATCAGTATTTGTTCCTGCTGGCCCTGGAACTGGAGGGCATAGACAATGACGCCCTGGTCTGCAGCTTGTACCAGGTGTCCTATACGACGCCTTCATTATTTGAAAAGATGGTGGATCGGCAGAGCACTTTTGCGTATTCCATGTTTGCCCGGAAGTTTACGTCCCGGCAGTGCTACGAGAGGGTGCTCCTGGTGCGCAGTGCGGTAGGCGGGTACATTATGATCCACCGGTTCAAGAGGCTGATGCCCAAGGCAGAGCTGAAGAAAATGCTGCTGCAGAAGGCCCTGGAGGCTTTTGAAGTGCCGGAACGGATAGCCGCCAGGCTGATTTCGGAGATGATGCTCCAGGAACCCTATATGCTGGATCTGGGACGAAAGTTAGTGGCCATGGTTTAAAAATAAAAGTCAAAAAATCAAAAAAATTAGCACTCAACACTTGACAGTGCTAACAAACGGTGGTATAACATAATCAGAACGAAGGAAGACCTAAGGAAAGGGGTTCCGGGAGAGGAACCCGCTGAAAGCCTCTGTAGTTCCAATAAGTTTCCGACCTTCAAGGCCAGTATGTTGAATGGAGGAATGGCTTATGTTACTGCCTAGTGTTTTCAATGACAATGTGTTTGATGATTTAATGAATGATTTTGACGATGTGTTCACGGACCGGAATTCGCTGTACGGGAAACGGGCCAGAAATATGATGAAGACCGATGTGCGGGATCTGGGTGACCATTACGAAATGGACATCGACCTGCCGGGCTTCAAGAAGGATGAAATCCACGCGGAACTGGAAAATGGCTATATGACCATCAGCGCCAGCAAGAGCCTGGACAAGGATGAAAAGGACCAGAAGGGCCAGTACATCCATCGTGAACGGACTTACGGCCAGTGCGCAAGAAGCTTCTACGTAGGCGACGCCATTACGGAAGCCGATGTGAAGGCTAAGTACGAAAACGGTATCCTGCAATTGAGCATTCCTAAGAAGGAACCGGAAAAGGTAGAACAAAAGAAATTCATCGCCATCGAAGGATGACGGATAGTAAAAAAGCAGCTGTGGGAGCGGGAGCTCCTGCAGCTGCTTTTTTGTGAGTGAAAAGAGAACGGTGAAAAGTGAAAAGGCGTGCGCTGCGACTGCAAGGAAGGGCTCCTTTATTACATTGAAAATTGTATCGGCGCACGTTATAATATTTGCAACTTGACTGGTAAAATTGTAATATATTTTTGCAATGCAGGAGTAAATTGTTGGAAAGGATAGAAAACAGCTGGCATGAAGGGTGAAACGAAGGGACAACGGACAAAACAACAGCTTTACCACTGTGCTATGGAGCTGTTTCGGGAGAAGGGCTATGATCATGTTTCCGTGAATGAAATCGTCCGGAAGGCAGGCCTGGCGAAAGGCTCTTTCTACAATTACTTTGACACAAAGGCCGACATTATCACTGAGATGCTGCGGCATTATGATGATTATTATGACACGGTGTCAGCCCAACTGGATCCCTCCTGGAGCGTGGAACATCGTTTACGGCAGATGATTCAGGCGGCCTGCCAGTTTACCCAGGAGGTCATCGGACTGGATCTGATCCGGGCTCTGTATACCCAGGAAATAGCCGGTAACGGACAGAGAGTTGATGATTTGAATGAAAAACGAACACTTTTTCATATCCTGCTTCAACTCTTGGAGGAAGGGCAGCGAACCGGAGAATGTTGTAGCACTATGGCGGCACAGGAATTGGCCATATTGATCCTGCGGGGAATTCGCTCTACCTTTTTTGAATGGTGTTGCAAAGGAGGAGACATAGACCTGACGGAAGAAACCATGTACTTTTGGGATGTATTTTCTAAGGGAATTTTTTCTTCCGGTACGAAGGAGAATTGAAAGGGAGAACTGTTTTCACAGCCCTTTCACTTCTCTTTCTTTTATGCTTTTTTCAAAGCTCAGGATTGCTTGACACGCTATAAGGCACAACGTATAATAAAAAATGACCGCGGTCATTTTTTTGAAAAGCGGAGTAAAATTGAGAAAGGATTTGATTCAATATGGCGGCAAACAATTCCCCGGCAAAGAAAACCGGTGGCATTCTGGGCACCATTGAGCGGGTAGGCAATGCCCTTCCCCATCCCTTTATCCTGTTTTTGTATCTCATCGTTATCCTAGTCGTGCTGGCTGCCGTGTTGGCCGCTATGGGCGTATCGGCGACAAACCCCACCACCGGTAAGGTCGTGGTGGTAAAAAGTCTGCTGACCCGTGACGGCTTAGTGTGGATCCTGAAATCCCTTGTTAAAAACTTTTCTGGCTTTGCCGCTTTGGGGATTGTGCTGGTTATGCAGATGGCAATCGGTGTTACCGAGTCCAGCGGCCTTCTCACAACGGCGATCCGGCGGGCTGTGTTGGGTGTACCGGCCTGGGCTCTTACGGCTACCATCATCTTTATCGGCATTAACGGTTCCATCGCTTCCGAGGCGTCCATTATCTTTATTCCACCTCTCGCCGCTGCTGCCTTCTATGCGGCAGGCAAGCACCCTCTGGCCGGCCTCATTGCCGGGTATGCAGCCACCAACGCAGGCTTTACGGCTAACGTGATGATTACCGCTACGGATGCTCTTCTGTACGGCGTTACCCAGGAAGCAGCCCAGTTGATCGATCCTTCTTACACCACAACGCCTGCCAACAACTGGTATTTCATGATTGCCTCCTGTTTTGTGCTGACGATTGCAGGGACTCTTGTCAATGACCATATCATTGAGCCCCGGCTGGGCAAATTTACCGGCTCGGAAGTAGACCAAGTCAGTGATGCCACTGCTCTGGAGAAGAAAGGTCTGCGCAATGCGGGAATCTTTTCCCTCATCTTTATCGGCCTCATTCTCATTGGCCTGATTCCGTCCAACGGTCTGTTGCGGGGCACTAATGGCTCTATCATCAATGGACCTTTCGTTACGGGCCTGGTGCCTTTCCTGTTGGCTTACTTTGTCCTGGTGGGCATGGTTTATGGCTTTACGGTAGGTACGTTCAAGAAGTTTGAGGATATTCCCCGGGTCATGTCCGAATCCCTTACCTCCCTTACCGGCTATATTGTGCTGGTCTTCGTCATTGCCCAGTTCATCGCTATTTTCAATTACACGAACGTGGCCATGATCATTGCTGTCAATGCGGCTACATTGCTGAAGAATATCGGACTGACCGGCGTGCCTCTGATTCTGGCCATCCTGCTGGTTACCACTTTTGTTAATTTCTTTATGACCAGCGGCACCGCTAAATGGTACATCTTTGCACCCATTTTCGTGCCCTTGTTCATGATGCTGGGACTTACCCCTGAGTTCGCCCAAGTGGTTTACCGTATTGCCGATTCTTGTACGAACCCCATTACTCCTATCTATCCCTATCTGCCCATGGTCATCGGCATGGCCGCCAAGTACGATAAGAAATTCGGTATGGGCAACGTCATCTCTATGATGATTCCCTATTCCTTCGGTTTCCTGATCATCTGGACGATCTTTGTCATTGCCTGGATGTTCTTGGATCTGCCTCTTGGGCCCGGGGCTGCCGTATTTCTGCGTTGAAAATCGTTAATTACTGTACCGTCTGCCTCATCAGGGGCAGGCGGTATTACTCTTACTAAGGAGGATTTGGCATGAACTATCAACAACATCTGGAAATCATTACACAGATTAACCGGGAATATCGCTACTTTAAAAGCATAGAGTCACTTTTTGAGCTGGACCAATGGTCCGCCCTGCCGCAAAAGGGTGTGACCTACCGCCAGGAGATGGCGGCTTTCGTTGCTCAGGGGAAAAATCGCCTCTATTGTACGGATCAGGCTGCCCAGGAGGAGGAATACTTCGCCCAGATACCTCTCCATGAGATTAAGGATGAGGTGGAACGGGGACTCATCCGTACTTTTTTGAGCCGTCGGCGGGTGGCTGCTCATACTCCGGAAAAACTCCAGCGGCAGTACAGCCTCATTAAAACGGAATGTATGGAAAAATGGAAGCAGGCACGGGAAGCGAAGGATTATCGCATCTTCCAGCCCTGGCTCAAGCAGGCCTTTGATTTAAAAAAGCAGATTGCCGAAGCCATCAATCCGGACTGTCCTGCCTTCGACACTTTAGTGGGGCTTACAGATGAAGGCGCCAGAGTGGATGAAATATCCCGGGAGTTTGACGTGTTGAAACAGGGCCTGAAGGCCCTGATGCTCAAACTTTCTCACGGTACAGCACCGGAAAAGGTGAACTACCCTCAAGTTGACCCTGCAGCCATGTCTGCCTTCGCCCAGAGCCTGGCCCGGGAGCTGGGCTTTACCACGGACATTGGAACGTTTAATGACAAAGTGGTCCACGGCTTTACTTCCTTTATGGGTCCCCGGGATGCTCGGGTTTCCACCTACTGTTCAGGCAGTTATGAGCTTATCTTCACCTGCCTTCACGAAGCGGGCCACGCTATGTACTCCGCCGGCAGCTGCCAAAAGGTTATTGACGCCGGAATGTGGGGCGGCATTGAAGGGGGCTTCCATGAGGCTAATTCTCGTTTTTATGAAAATATGGTAGGCCGCAGCCGGGCTTATTGGGATTACTGCTTCCCCAAACTCATTGCGGCATTTCCCCAGTTTGCGGCGCTGGACCAGGAGACGTTCTACAAGGGGCTCCACAGAGTGCAACCCAGCTTTAAACGCATAGCTTCCGATGAAGTCACCTACAGCCTCCATGCCATCCTCCGCTTTGAGTTGGAACGGGATTACTTTGCCGGCAAGCTTCGGGCTGAGGATATGGCTGCGGCCTGGAACAAAAAGTACCATGACTATCTGGGAATCTGTCCCCCTGACGATACTCAGGGAATCCTTCAGGATATGCACTGGGCTGGCGACTATATTGGCTACTTCCAGAGCTATGCTTTGGGCAATATTTACGATGGTCAGATTCTTCAGGCTCTGGAGCGGGATATACCGAACTGGCAGGAAGCTATCCGCCAAGGGAAATTTAGCTCCCTTAATGATTGGATGCGGGAAAACATTTGGCGCCATGGCTGCTGCTTCACTGCCGGAGAAATGGTACAGCGTCTTACGGGAAGTTCTCTGGATGCCCGGCCTTTCCTGGCCTATCTGGAGCAGAAATACTTACCTCTCTACGACCTTGAACCAGCGGGCACTAGTATAGAAATTTGCAAATAACTTTCTGTTTACTTAACCTTAATATAGACGCAAAATCATGACACGAATCCGTAGGGGTTCATCGTAAGATGAACCCACAAAGCATCTTCTTGTCAAGAATCCTTGGTGGGCGCATCTTACGATGCGCCCCTACGGGTTAGTACAAACAGAAAGTTAATTATAATCTTCTATACTAGGTACTAACTATTTAAATTTCTATCCTTAAGGAGTAAGCTTCTACCATTTGACACCCGTGTTCTGACTTCTATCATCTATCATCTATCATCTAATCATCTAATCCCAGTCCACTAAACTCTTGACTTCCTTTACACATCCACTTACACTTATAGCTATAGCGTTTTATTCTGATAAAGGAGCATTCATTATGGAGAAAGAGATTCCTGATCTGATTACGGTGGAGGCGGCGAAGGATACCCACCGGTGGATCGCCATGACGGCCCTGCTTCTGGCTATCGGCGTCATCCTGCATACCATCAGTCCCAACGTGGG
>OMUE01000233.1 GCA_900314165.1 uncultured Acidaminococcus sp. | reverse complement strand
AGGATCATCCCCGCATACGCGGGGTCCACACTAAAAAAAGCCCCCAAAAATGCCATTCTTGAAGACATCAAGATCCCTTTTCATTTAACTTCACAAACACAGCATTTGTCAACAGGCAATCTGCCAGTGCTCGATGTTTCTGTTTCTCCAGCCCAAAATGTTCCGCAACCGTAGACAATTTGTAGTTGGCCATAAACCGAATTTTTTTCTTGGCCAAAAGCATCACATCAACACAATGATTTTCCGGCGTTGGATATGCGTATCTCAAACAGGCCTGTACAAGAAAATTCATATCAAAAGATGCATTATAAAGCAGCACCTGGTCCTCTTCAATAAATTCCAAAAATGCGTCCAGTCCTTCTTTTTCCGGCACTCCCTCTTTTTCCAAAAGTTCCATGGTAATTCCCGTCAGCTTTTGGATATCCGGCGGCAACGGCTCTGTAATCCGTATGAGTTGCGAAAATGTTTCCGTTACCTTGCCGTTCCGTACCTGTACAGCGCCAAACTCGATGATCCTGTTTTCCAACGGATTCAGACCTGTGGTCTCCAAATCGACGACCGTATAATTTCTCACTGCATCATATTGATTCTGTCCCAAGGCTCTTTTCTTGGCCATAAAGTGTATCTCGGCATTGCTCTTCATTCTGGAACCATTCTGTTCCGCAGACTGATTCCCCAAAAGAGGATGGAGCATCAGCTTAATTCCATCCAGATCAACAGGCTCCCAGGCAGAGTTCCAGGTGTAAAAATCCATCCCCTGTTCATTGGCGGCATTGAATACCATTGTAGCCTGTCCATCTTTTAGATGGCTGCAGATCCGCTTCCACAGTTCTTCCCGGACTCTGGCCGAAACACGTCCCACATAGACTCCCGTGTTGATTTCAAAAAGCCATTTCGTCAAGTCTCCCCTCAGACTAGGCGGGCAATTGGTAACCGTGACCACAATCATGAACGGTCACCTGCCCCCTCATGATACTGCTTTCCATTTTCCACCGTTCCCAGTTTATTGTCCCACAGATAAACAGCATTGACCAACTCGTTGTTAGGAATTCCATCATCTTTTAACAACCACTGGATATCATGGACCATTCTTTCCAAGATATGAGCCTTTACCATTGCATCCCGCACATGATGACGGACTGACCGCTCCAAATCATCTGGATTTTTCGCTGCTTCCTCAAAAGCAATGGGAATGGTTATCTCCGCCTTGTAGAGATCGGCAATATCATAAACAAAAGAACAGTCATGTCCCACATGTACAAAGCCAAGACCTGGAGAACACCCCAGTGCCGCTATAACGGCATGAGCCAATCCATAAAGACAGGCATGTCCCATGGAAAGAGCTTTATTCACTGGATCCCCGGATTCAAAATTCTGGGGATCATAGTCCCTGCCGTTCCATGGAACATTCCATTTTTTGGAAGATTGCCGGTAAACATTGCGGATCCGGCTGCCTTCCCGGCCCCTCAATTGCTGCAGCGTCAACTTGGACACATCTTCATCCGGGAAACGAAGCTGATACATTTTACGGACTACTTCCAGATGCAGTCTTTGGTTATTGACTCTCCTGGCCTGTTCCACCAAAAGTCCAGATCGGTGAGTCAGCGACTGTCCGCTGGCATAATACCGCACGCCGTGTTCTCCGGTCCAGATAACGGTAACTCCTGCATCCCCTATCAGCTCCATGGCCCGGTGAGAAACATCCGTTCCCGGACCTAAAATCAGCACGGAAACGGCCGCAGCCGGGATATGGATGATTCCGTCCTTGCGTGCAGCCGTAATCGCACTGTCTTTCCGGCTGATGGTGCAGTGTTCCAGATAGATGAAGGTCATTCTGTCCCCGATCTGGGGCAAGGCATTCAATTCCGGCTGTTTGATGCCAGGGATTTTTTCCGTCATCTGAGACGCCCTGCTACAGTCAGCAAGCCCATGCCATAGGCTTTGCCTCTTCCGATGCCTTCAACCAGAGTTTCCCTGAATAGATCAGGATTCACTACCGTCAGCACTCCTTCAAAAGTAACCGCCAAAAGAGAAACTCGACGTCCCTGGTCACTGCTCTTCCGAAAGAATAAAGAATGATCTCCCACCACTTGGAAGGATTCTTCTGACAGTTCAAATCCATGTTTTTCCGCCCGGTCCAGCAGCCATTTTTTCTGATACCGGGGCGTAACATGGGGATATACCTTTCCTCTTTGTCCCGGAACATCTTTCTTTTCCATTACACTGTGGGTTGGATAGGCAACCAGGCGAAAATGCCATTGGCTGCCGTTCTCCAGTTGATCCAGCAGCGGATTATAGCATCGTGTTGCCCATTTTTCTCTTGCTTCCGGAAAGCCAAACTGCTCCGCAGCGCTGGTCAGATCAGGTTTCTCCTGGCTGACGATCAGCCAATACATTTTTCCATGGAGAGGATCCACTCTCCACAGTTTTTTCTGCTCCCTGACAGGAAAAGCCTGTTCCAACGCACCATGGAAAAGGTTGGGATTGGCCAAAGCCTGCATGGTCTTCCGTTTGGAAAGATCCAGCTGCATTCTCGTCATGTAGATGGGGTTATCTGCCAGACTCATTTTCCATCACCCCCAAGTTCTCCAAAAGCATCATGATCCGTAGCCCGGATATCCCCTTTGTCCACATAGCCAGCTTCTTTCACATACCGATACTGATACCTGCGGTAGGCTGGATTGAATGATACCGGTTCATCTTTCAACCGATGCCGAACAGATGAAGGTTCTCCATCATCTTCCAGGATTAAACGCAGATGCTGATCCAGTCGTTTTTGTCTCCATTCAGCTGCAAGCCAAGGTTCCTCCTGCAACGTTTCCTTCAAGCACGTTTTGCGGATGCCAAGTACCAAGGGGAAACTGGGCGGGCAGGACCGCCGTCCCAGAAAAAGCGGATAAGCAGGATTTTCCAGAGCCAGTTGGATTTTTTCCAAAAAGGCTTGATCAGGATGTTCCAAACCAACAAGGAACACCGCATCACTGAGATAGAACCTTCTGGTAAGGTCCGCCTGCTTGATTCCGTGGACCATCTGGAAGTCTTCAAGAGATTCTCCCGACTGGTCCACACGCACGCCCATATGGAGTGCGTACAGATCCTGATTCTCTTCATCTCTTTTTCTGCCCAAAGCAGAGGCCAGCAGCCCGATTACGCCGCTCTTTGTGGGAATGGAATAAGACCTCCTGATGCTGAACCTGGAATCATCACCCCACGCCTGCAGCGGGGCAGCAAGCCGCAACAGCAGCGTACTCATTTTTCCTCCTCCAATTGTTCTGCCAGAGCGTTTTCCAGGGCATCCAGAAGATCAGGTACCGAATAAAACGGAACACTCAACCCTTCTTCATTCAATAATTCTATGGATTTCCCGGAGCCAAAAGAAAGAACCGGCGCATTTCCATACTGACGGTAAAGGTCTTTGGTGTACTCTGCAAAAGCTTTTTCCGATGCAGTGATATATCCTTCCGTCCCAGCCGGTACTGCTTTTTCAAAAGCCCCGCATAAATTGACAGGCTGATCCTGCCGCAGGGTGATATAGATGTCGCTGGGCAAGGTACGGTTGGCAAAAGTATTTTCCTTCCCGTTGGGCATCGTATATACAAACGATTCCACAAAATTACGGGTTGCCCTGGCTGCCATTTCTCCCGCGAATTTTGCCAGTTCCCGCATATTGACAGTGGCATACCGGTACAAAACAGCGGAATTGAATTCTACCGTTCCCAAATGACCAGCTCCTGCATTGTCATCCCGGGAGCAATCATCCACAGCTGTAAAATAGTCATACTCATTATGGACAATGTGGGTGGAAATGCTGTGGGCCACCTGGACCGTCGCATCATAGTTCAAAGAGGGATCACTGGCTGCCATCCGCCCGAACATAATCATATCCACAGAAGGATTTTCCTTTAATGCTTCTTTGTAAGCTTTTTTGTCTTTTTCATCGTCGATAACCAGTCTGGCCAGAGCCTGGACTTGGCTGGCACTGATGAAAAATAGGGCATCTGTCCCTTTTTCCGCATCTTTGATTTTAAGGCCGGCATTGGTCAGTGCCGTAATGGCCAATTTTTCCGCTTTATCCGGAGACAGCTCAGTTCTTTCCTGCAATACTGCATTTTTCACCAGTTCGACAATATGTTTCGTTCGTTTCCCCAGTTCCCCTTCCGGAAAAAGTCTTTTGAAATCCTCCCGGATTACCCGTTTCCAAGCCTGGGAAGAAACTCTGGCCCGCGGGGTTCCCCCATAAACTGCCATTTTGGGGCTGCCGGTATCATCCCGGTTTACACAGCTGGGCGGTACATTCTGCAGAACATGGATATCCACATACAAATTCTTATTCATGATTCTCCTCCTTCACGGTTTCCTGTTGATTGTCAAAAGCATAAAAGCCACGGCCCCATTTCAATCT
>OMUE01000235.1 GCA_900314165.1 uncultured Acidaminococcus sp. | reverse complement strand
AGCAGAAAGCTGCATAGAATTTTCAAAACACATATTCTGGGGGAAAGGGGGAAGTATACCCTTTTCCCGATATTTGTCCAGAAATGTCGAACTAACATAGCAAAAAGAAAGAGCTGTGAAAAATGACTTACTCATTTTTCACAGCTCCTTTTTTTCTAAGGACGGACGATATACGACTTACGACGGACGACATGAGAACAAACCGGTTTTGCACCGGTTTGAATATATTCCACGCGCAGCGTGGTTCCTCTGTCGTACGTCTTCCGTCGACCGTCTTCCGTCCTTTATTCATATTTTTCTGCGGTGGCCAAAAACTCATCCTTATGGTCTTCGTACCACTCACTGAAGTCACCGCCGTTCAATTTTCCAACGATATCTTCCAGAAACAGGGGGATATTCCGTTCCGTCATCAGGTACAGGTCTTCCGTCAGCTTTTCGTGGTACAGGGTGCTGCTGCCGCCGGCGTACAGGATATAGGCCGGTTCCATGCCCTGTTCCGTGCGCTTCACGGCACCCCGGAAGCCGATTTCTGCGGCTCTGTTGATGGTGCAGGTGGACGGGCAGCCGGAAATGTGCAGGGGCGGCAGGGCGTTGAAACTGATGCCTTTTTCCTTGAAGTGATCCATAATGAGCTTCAGCAGGCCCAGGGAATACCGCATGCCCTGCTGGCAGATGCCAGAGCCCACGCAGGTAATGCTGCGTTCCAGATTGGTAGACTTATGGTCTTCTTCTGTCAGTGCCGCGGCTTTTTCCGCTTCTTCTGCCGTCAGGTTCACCATATAGGCCGTTTCATCCGTATTGATACGGAATTCTGCGGCGTCGATGCCGGCCAGATAGGAGAAAATGGCTTTCATGGTAGAAGGACGGGGCCGACCACCCAGAGGATGGAATTCCACATAATACAAGCCCTGCTGCTTCTGGGCATGGATGCGGGGATTGGCCGGAGCCTCCCCTACAGGACCCGTCTTCTTCACGGCCATATCTTCTACTTCAAAGGACAAATCCTTTTCATGTGCTTTGGCTACATAGTCCAACAGGATTTCCTTATATTTCTCGTCCCCGATGCGATCCCGGATGTGGCGGCTGCGGGCCAGTCCTCTGTGCTCATGGTCGCCGTAATCTTCGTAGAAATGACTGAAGCCTTCCATATAGTACAGGATGTCCGCAGGTTCCACGCCTTCGGCAATGAGCAGGCCCAGCTTCGGAGAGATGGAGCCCATACCGCCGCCCGAATACACATCGAATTTGCCGTCCTTCGTAGCCACAAAGCCCAGATCCTTCAGGGTCGCATGAGCATCGTTTTCAAAACCGCCGGAAATGGCCGTCTTCCATTTTCTCGACAGGTGTAGATTGGGCATGATTTTCAGTGCATAGGAGCCTACGGCGTCCACATAAGGGGACACGTCAAAATATTCCTGATCCGTCAGGCCCCTCAGAGGGCTGGCTGTAATATTACGAGGGTTATCGCCGCCGGCACCATAGCAGTAGATGCCCTGCTCCAGGCAGGCCTTGTACAGGTCCAGGACCTCCTGTTCCCGCAGGTGGTGCAGCTGCAGGGAAGAACCTGTGGTAAATTTCAACATCTTGATAGGAGTTTTTTCAATAACATCGGCCAGAAACGCCATCTGGTCCCGGTTCACGATGCCGCCCGTAAAGCGTAGCCGGATCATGCTAAGCTTGGCCCCATGCTGCCCATAGCTGCCGAACTTCCCGGAAATGCCCTTATATTTAGCCGGTTTCAATTCCCCGGCATAAAAATTCCTACAAGCCTCTTCAAAGGCAGGAAAATCCTTCATATACGCTTGTTTCGTTTCTTCTGAAATGTGGATCATCGTATTCTCCTTATACAACGCTGTAAGATTTGGAAATGATATTACAGGCTAATTATAGGAGAAATCGGGTGCTTTGGCAACCTGGAACGTGCATGGTAATGGCTGTGAAATAATAGTGAAAAGTGGCCGCATGACGGCATAAGTAAGAGGCTGTGAAAGCATGAGCAACTCATTTTTTCACAGCCTCTTTTTAATTGTCTTTCTTATATTTATAAATCACCCGGCCATCCCTTCATGATTGAAAGCATTATACCATCTTTCAGGCTGAGTCCATGGGTAAAGATTAGAGATTCTGAAATTAAATAGATTTTGAAATTCTCAATATATTTATATTTTCAATCATGAAAATGGTATAGAATTCATCAGCCCTTCTACTATAATTTAAGCATCGTAAATGGTTTTTCGGATGCAAAATGGATTAGAAAGGACTTGAGAAAATGGAATTTATTGCAATCATCAAATCAATCAATAGTGTTTTATGGGGTTGGCTCATTGCTGCTGTCCTGCTCTGCTGCGGTCTCTTTCTGACGAGCCGTTTAAAGTTCCCCCAGCTCCGTTATTTCACCAAACTCATCGATAATTTAAACGGTGCCAACTCTGGTAAAGGCGGCGTCTCTGGTTTCGGTGCCCTTTGCGCAGCTGTGGGCTCAGAAGTCGGTACCGGCAGCCTGGTAGGTGTGGCCACGGCTCTTGCCTCCGGCGGCCCCGGCGCTATTTTCTGGATGTGGGTTACAGCCATCCTCGGTATGCCGACCATGTTCAGTGAAGCTGTACTGGCTCAGCTCTTCCGTGTGAAAAATGAGGATGGTACCTATCGCGGTGGCCCGGCCTACTATATGTCCCTCGGTCTGCACTCCAAGCTCCTGGCTATCCTCTTCTCCATTTCTTTAATCATCGGCATTGGTTGTATCTATGTCATGATCCAGAGTAACTCCATCGCCGCAGCCCTCACTGGTGTAGCTCCGGTTTCTAATTTTATCGCTGGTATAGCCCTTATGATTGTGGTGGGCCTGGTCATCTTCGGCGGTGTAAAACGGATTTCCGATGTAGCTTCCTTTGTTGTTCCCTTTATGGCAGGTATTTACATTATCCTTGCTCTCTTTATTGTTGTTACCCACATTAATTCTTTCCTTGGCATGATTGTCACGATTTTTAAATCCGCTTTCGGTTTCAGTCAGGTTGCCGGGGGTGTTGCCGGTTACACGATCCAGCAAGCCTTCCGCTATGGTGTAGCCCGCGGACTCTTTAGTAACGATGCCGGGAATGGTACCACACCGGGCATGCATGCTTCTGCAAACGTTAAGCACCCCGTCAACCAGGGCTTGTCCGGTATGTTGGGTGTGTTCACGACGACCATCGTAGTCTGCTCCTGCACAGCCTTCTGTATCCTCCTCTCCGGCCAGCTGTCCACTGGCGCTACCGGCATCCAGCTTACCCAGGCTGCATTTGCAACAGGCTTTGGAAATGCCGGCAAATGGATTGTCTTCTTCGCCATGTTCCTTTTTGGGTATACGACGCTCCTGGCCGACATTTACTATGGCGAAGTCAACATGACCTTCCTGTTTCCGAAAAACCCTGCTCTCATCACAAAAGCCTGGCGCGCCTTTTCCTGTTTCCTGGTTGTTCTCGGTGCTCTCATGCCTGTACCGTCCCTTTGGGAATTAGCTGACTTCTGCTCCGCCTTCATGGTCTTCTTCAACGTCATTGCCCTTTTAGGCCTGTCAAAATATACGCTCTTCGCCCTGAAGGATTATGAAGAAAAGAAAAAAACCTGTGCTCACCCTGAATGGGATTATGAAACCAGCGTCGTTGAGCAGTACAAGAACAGGAAGAAATAGTAAAACATGGTAAAGTAAAAGGGACTGTGAAAAATCAAAGCGGCCGCATGGCGGCATAAGTAAGAGGCTGTGAAAGCAATGAGCAACTCATTTTTCTCACAGCCTCTTCTCTTTGTGGGAGCTATTTTTTCCAGCCTCTGTCTTCGCTTTAGCCCGTATAGGCGTCTTCCGCCGTGTTCCTAAAGTCCTGCTTTTCCAGCCATTGCCGTTCTTCTTCCGTTTCCGGGATATCGATCCGCTCAATCTTGAAGATGACGGGCCGGGTGCCGTCGTTGCAGCAGGTGATCATCATGCGGTCATCGTTGGTCCAGCCTTTCATGATGGATCCACCCTGCAGAGCCGTATACACGTAGCGGCTCACCGCATCCCAGGCTTCCCCGCAGAATCTGCCATTCATCAGGTGGTAGAAATCATCCTGTTGGGGCGTCCTTTTCAGCAGGAACTCATCTCCGGGTTTGAAAAACGGACAGGGTCCGGACTTCGGATCAGCCAGGTATTTTTCCTGTAGTTCCGGGAAAACTCTAGTCTCCAAAACGGTGATTTTACATTCGTGCTGCATAGCGTACCGCCCTCCTATAATCCACTTTTTTCGTGCCCCTGCGTTGGAATACGTTTCACATTTTTATCTTACCTTATCTTTTGTTTTAATTCCACTTCTTTGCTATCCTTTGCTATAATAAAAATAT
>OMUE01000236.1 GCA_900314165.1 uncultured Acidaminococcus sp. | reverse complement strand
ACTTTGGAGAGTGTCTATCTGCTATGACTATATAATACGAGGGGAGGGGAACCATGCGGAACGCACGGTGGTGGGGCCGTCCTGAGGACACTTCCCTTTGGTAATACCATTCTAGTATATCATATCTTCAAAACAGCTCAATATTTTTATATTTTTTATCTCCATATTGATATAGTTTTCTTTGGCTATCTTTTATAATAAAGCCATAAAGTTCAATAAGGAGGTTCAAATAAAATGAACGTAAACGGAAAGCGCTTGTTAGATAGAATCCACGAATTAGGGCAGGTAGGTATTGGTGCCGATGGCAGACGGACCCGTCTGGCAGCTTCGGATACGAACAAACAGGGACGGGATCTGGTAGTTTCCTGGATGAAGGACGCCGGCCTGAAGGTCGTAGTAGACTATATCGGCAATATTTTCGGCATTTGGGAAACTCCGGAGAACTGCAAGGAAAAACCCTTTATGGTAGGTTCCCACATCGATACGGTCATCAATGCCGGTCAGTATGACGGCTGCATGGGCGTTATCTCCGGCATCGAACTGATCCTGACCTTGAAAGAAAACCATGTGACCACCAAGCGCCCCATTGTGGTAGGCGTATTCACCAACGAAGAAGGGGTCCGCTACTCCCCGGATATGATGGGCTCCCTGGTCTATGCCGGCGGCTATGACCTGCAGAAGGCACTGGACAGCGTGGGCACCGACGGCACCATCCTGGGCGAAGAACTGAAACGTATCGGCTATGCCGGTACCGTGGAACCGGGCTTCCTGCAACCCTATAAATTCGTAGAATACCACATCGAACAAGGTCCCATCATGGACGCTGAAGGCTACGACATCGGCGCCGTAGAAAACCTGCAGGGCATCCATTGGTACAAAGTCCACATTGACGGCAACGCCAACCATGCCGGCACCACTCCTACCAACATGCGTCACGACGCAGGCCTGGCTGCTGCCAAGGTTAACGTGTTTGCCCGGGAAATGGCTGTGAAATTCGGCGGCGTAGCTACCGTAGGCACCATCGCCTTCAAACCCAACGCCGTAAACGTCATTCCTTCTGAAGCAGACTTCACCGTAGATATCCGGAACCCGAACAAAGAAAAACTGGACCAGGAAGACGTAGAACTGACGAACTTCATCGAATCCCTGGAAAAGACCGACGGCGTAAAAGTGGCCTGGAAACAGATGACGGATTTCGATCCCGTACCCTTTGACGAAAGCATCTGCAAAGAAACGGAAAAGGCAGCTGCAGCTCGTGGCCTGAAGTGCCGTCGCATGGTGTCCGGCGCCGGCCAGGATGCTCAGATGCTGGCCCGGATCTGCCCTACCGCTATGATCTTTGCTCCCAGCGTTGACGGCATCAGCCACAACCCGAAAGAATTCACGAAAGACGACGCTCTGGTGAACGGCGCCAACGTGTTCCTGGATGTGGTGACGAAGCTGGCGAATGAATAACTTGTTTAAGCGAAGAGCGAAGAAGCACCTGCGCGGAGCAGGGTAGTCAGCCAAGCTGACAAATTGAACTCCGTAGGGCCTCATCGTGAGATGTGTCCGCTTGCTAGGCGGCCTCATCTTACGATGAGGCCCTACGAGTTAGTGCAACAGGAAAGTTATTTGTGGTTTTTTTTAGTAGTATTAGTAGTCCGCAGTACGTCCTGTATCTGCTATAATTAAATACGTATGTAGCGCATTTACGTATAAATTGATACAGGGGGCGTTTATCCATGATATTCTTGAAAAACGACTACAGCCTGGGGGCTCATCCGGATGTCCTGAAGGCTCTGGTAGATAACAATACGACGCTGTGCGACAGCTACTGCCACGACGTGTTCTGCACGGAGACCACGGCACAGGTCCGCAGACTCATCGGCTGCGAGACGGCGGACGCTTACTATTTCTCTGGCGGCACCCAGACCAACAAAGTGGCCCTGGCAGCATTCCTGCGGCCCTATGAAGCCGTCATCGCGGCTGAATCCGCCCACATCGGCGTCCACGAAACCGGTGCCATCGAAGCTACGGGCCACAAGGTCATCGCCCTGCCGGCTGTGGAAGGCAAGATTACGCCGGAGCAGATCGAAAAAGTCGTGGCCTTCCACAATTTCGACCAGATGGTGCTGCCTAAGATCGTCTATGTGTCCAACACCACGGAAGTGGGCTCTATTTATACGAAGGCGGAACTGGCAGCCCTGTACGCCTGCTGCCAAAAGCTGGGCCTGTATTTCTACATCGACGGTGCCCGCATGGCTATGGCCCTGGGTTCTGAACAAAGCGGCCTGACCCTGCAGGATTATCCCAAACTGTGCGACGCGTTCTACATCGGCGGCACGAAATGCGGCGCCCTGTTCGGGGAACTGCTGCTTATTGTCAACGATGCCCTGAAACCTAACTTCCGGTTCATCATGCGCCAGAATGGGGCCCTGTTTGCCAAAGGCTTCCTGCTGGGCCTGCAGTTCGGGCCTCTGCTGAAAGACGGCCTGTACGAAAAGCTGGGAAAACATGCCAACGCTATGGCCATGGCCCTGGCAGAAGGCATGGCCCAAAAGGGCTATAAGTTCTACTTCAAACCTGTGTCCAACCAGATCTTCCCTATCGTGGACCATGAATTTGCCGTAAAGCTGGCTAAGGACATTGCTTTTGAAACGACTTATGACAACGGGGACGGCACCGATACGATCCGCTTCGTTACCAGCTGGGCCACGACCCGGGAAGAGGTGGACGCAGCCCTGGCATTACTGTAATAGATTTTAAAAACTTATAACCTAAAACATAAACCAAATTCCGATATGACCCCGTAGGGGCGCCCCAGAGCGTAGCGGCGGTGCGCCCGTTAATCACGTTGTCTGGCCTGGATGCGGGTTTGCCGCCGGGGCCTACGGCCCCTCTGGAAAACCCCTAC
>OMUE01000237.1 GCA_900314165.1 uncultured Acidaminococcus sp. | reverse complement strand
AGCCGTTCGATCATGGCTGCGTTAACCCCCGGAACGGGAATTTGCGTTCCAGCCCTGAATACTATGAACGTCGCAAGGGTAAATAATACTTTCTTTCGGAGTTCTGTAGCCTGCATCAGGTTATCAAGGGCTGAAGCCAATTAGATCACCTCTACTTTACCGCCGGCAGCTTCGATCTTTGCCTTTGCAGTATTGCTGAAGCCCATGGCTTTTACGGTGACTTTCTTGGTCAGTTCGCCATTGCCCAGTACCCGGATGCCGTCACGGATGTTTTTCACCAGACCAGCTTCAATCAGGGAAACAGGATCGATAACTGCACCGTCGTCAAAGCAGTTCAGTACATCTACATTGATTTCAGTGTAATGTTTGCCGAATTTATTATAGAAACCGCGTTTCGGCAGACGCAGGTATAACGGCTTTTGACCACCTTCGAAACCAGGACGTTTCACCCCGCCGCTACGGGATTTCTGACCTTTTTGGCCTTTGCCGGATGTTTTGCCCAGACCGGAACCAAGACCGCGGCCTACACGGACGCGAGCTTTTTTAGAACCAGGAGCGGGAGCTAATTCATGCAAATACATTTGCAGACCTCCTTGTTAAGCCTTGACTTCTTCTACTTTAACCAGGTGTTCCACCTTGTGGAGCATACCCCGTAAAGTAGCATTGTCTTCTTTAACTACGCTGGTATTGATCTTACCCAGACCCAGTGCCTTAACGGTTGCCCGTTGATCTTTAGGATAACCGATTAAGCTGCGGGTAAGCGTGATTTTAACTTGTGCCATCTCGCTGCCTCCTTAGCCTAACAGTTCTTCAACAGTCTTGCCGCGCAGAGCAGCAACGTCTTTAGCGTTCTTCAGTGCTTCCAGGCCTTTCATAGTAGCACGAACAACGTTGTTAGGATTGGAAGTACCCTGGGATTTCGTCAGGATATCCCGAACACCAGCCAGTTCCAATACCGCACGAACAGGGCCGCCGGCGATAACGCCAGTACCTTCGGAAGCCGGTTTCAGCAGAACCTGGCCAGCGCCGAAGATGCCGATAACTTCGTGAGGAATCGTGGTACCTTTCAGGGGAACGGTGATCAGGTTCTTCTTGGCATCATCCACACCCTTGCGGATTGCTTCGGGAACTTCGGCAGCTTTGCCAAGGCCCATGCCAACCTTACCGTTTTCATCGCCCACAACAACCAAAGCAGAGAAGGAGAAACGACGTCCGCCTTTTACGACCTTAGCTACGCGGTTGATGAAGACTACTCTTTCTTTGAAGCCATCATCTTGTTTTTCGTAATTAGCCACTCTAATGTCCTCCCTCTGTTAAAATTCCAGACCAGCTTCCCGAGCTGCTTCAGCCAGGGCTGCTACACGACCATGGTACAGGTAGCCACCACGATCAAACACAACGGTCTTAATGCCCTTTTCCAGAGCTTTCTTAGCGATTTCAGTGCCAACCGCTTTAGCAGCTTCAATGTTGCCGCCGTAGTTTTCCTTGTTAGCTTTTTCTACGGAGCTGGCGGAAACCAGAGTTTCACCGGTTTCATCATTGATGATCTGAGCATAGATGTTGCTCAGGCTGCGATATACATTGAAACGGGGTTTTTCAGCCGTTCCTACAATATTTCTACGCATACGCAGGTGCCGTTTTTGACGAGCTGCGTTCTTATCTTTCTTGTTCAGCAAGAGATTCACTCCTTCCTTCTAGAAATTACTTCTTGCCTTTAGCGCCGGCCTTACCAACCTTGCGCAGAACATGTTCGCCAACGTATCTGACACCCTTGCCTTTATAAGGTTCAGGAGCACGCAGGCTGCGCAGTTCAGCAGCAACAGCACCAACTTTTTCCTTGTCGATACCGGATACTACGATCTGGCTGGGGCTGGGAACGTCGAAGGTAATGCCTTCGGGAGGATTAATTACGCAGGGATGAGAGAAGCCCAACGTGAAGTTGATAGCTTTGCCCTGTTTAGCAGCACGGTAACCAACGCCCTGGATTTCCAGGTTCTTGGAATACCCTTCCGTAACACCTACGATCATGTTGTGAATCAGGGTACGGGATAAGCCGTGCAGGCTGCGGTGGGTCTTGTCATCAGAAGGACGAGTCACGGTAATGACGTTGTCTTTCAGTTCCACAGTCAGTTCTTTATTGATCTGACGGCTCAGTTCGCCTTTAGGTCCCTTTACGGTGACCAGGTTATCTTCTACCGTTACCGTTACCTTTTCAGGGACGGTAATAGGTTGTTTACCAATTCTTGACACTTATAAGCACCTCCGGTCCTTGGGATTCTTCTTACCAAACGTAAGCAACAACTTCGCCGCCCAAACCAGCTTTGCGGGCTGCCTTATCGGTCATCATGCCCTTGGAAGTGGAGATCACAGCGATGCCCAGGCCACCCAGTACGCGGGGCAGCTGGTCTTTTTGGGAGTAAACCCGCAGACCGGGCTTGGAGATACGTTTAATGCCGGAAATAACTTTTTCCTTGTTAGGACCGTATTTCAGTTGTACACGGATCACATCCTGATGTTCACCGGCAACGACTTCGAAATCTTTAATAAATCCTTCGCTCTTCAAAATCTCTGCAATGGCAGTTTTAATTTTGGAGCAGGGGATTTCAACTTTATCGTGATGAACCGAGTTAGCATTACGAATTCTCGTAAGCATATCGGCGATCGGATCAGTCATAGTCATTTAAAATAGCCCTCCTTCCTGATTCGTCCAGCTCTTACCAGCTTGCCTTCGTTACACCGGGAATAGCGCCTTCATAAGCGTATTTCCGGAAGCAGATACGGCAGATGCCGAACTTGCGCATGTAAGCATGCGGTCTGCCACAAATTTTGCAGCGATTATATTTACGAACCTTGAACTTAGGTTCTGCTTTCCATTTTTCAATCAAAGCGGTCTTTGCCACGGTATTTCCTCCTTATGCACCAAACGGCATACCAAGAAGCTTCAGCAGTTCTCTGCCTTCTTCGTCAGTCTTAGCAGTGGTCACAATGATTACATCCATGCCGCGAACTTTATCCACCTTGTCGTATTCGATTTCGGGGAAAATCAACTGTTCTTTCAGACCGATAGAATAGTTGCCACGACCATCGAAGGATTTCGGGTTAACACCTCTGAAGTCACGAACCCGGGGCAGGGCAATATTCATGAATTTATCCAGGAATTCATACATCCGGGTACCACGCAGGGTTACCTTCACACCAATAGGCATGCCTTCACGGAGTTTGAATGCAGCAATGGATTTCTTTGCTTTGGTGATCAGGGGTTTCTGACCGGAGATTACGGTCATATCTGCTACAGCAGATTCAATAGCCTTGCTGTTGGTAACAGCTTCACCGCAGCCAATATTCAAAACAACTTTTTCAAGTTTAGGAATTTCATTAACGTTCTTGTA
>OMUE01000238.1 GCA_900314165.1 uncultured Acidaminococcus sp. | reverse complement strand
CTGGAAAAATTTATATAAATACGGTATGATAAATTGTTAGACTTGGTAAAAGCAAAGAGCGAAGAGTAAAGAGCGAAGAGGAGTCTGCTGGACGGGCTTGGTTAAGATGTCAGACGTCAGAAGTCAGACGTCAGAAGTCAGGAGCCCGCTGGACAGGCTGGGTTTGAATTGAAGGGATACGGACAAGCATGTGGGACGAGGTCATAGGGCATAAGGATACGAAACAATTTTTGCAGAATATGCTGGCAGAAGGCCACAGGACGCCATCCCTTTTGTTCTACGGGCCGGCAGGAATCGGCAAGACAAAACTGGCCCGGGAATTTGCCAAGAGCTTCATGTGCCTGGCAGATCCGTTACAGCCCTGCCATTGCGACAGCTGCAGGGCCATGGAGAACGGCACTCATCCGGATTTTATCCAGGTAGCGCCGGAGGGCACCAGCCATTCCATCAAACTGGAGCAGATCCAGCAGCTGGGTACGAAGGCTTCATTTGCTCCCGTGCTGTCCAAATATAAGGTCTGTATCATCCAGGATGCCCAGGCCATGCGGGAAGAGGCTCAGAACAGCCTGTTGAAGCTGCTGGAAGAACCGCCGGCGTACTGGCTGTTCATCCTGGTAGCAGATGCACCGGAGCTGCTATTGCCCACCATCCGTTCCCGGGTCATCGGGGTTCGGTTCCAGGCTCTCAGCCGGGCAGACACAGCCCGGGTCATGGCCTCCATAACCCTGACTTCGGATCAGGTGCCGGCCAGCCTGGCGGAGGAGCCTTTGGACAAGGTCCAGGCCCGCTGGGTAAGGGATAGGGACGTACTGGCTGCCCTGGCCGGTGGTTCTGCAGGGAAAGCCTTGGAATTATTCCGGCTGGACGCTCTGACGCTGCGGGAATCCCTGCTGACCATCCTGGAAAAAATCGACGGCGGCAAGCTTATGAACGATTTGGCTGGCCAAGCCTTCCTGGACAAGAAAGATGCCCAGGAAAACAATGTGATTATCGAGCTGCTGACGCTGCTGTTGCGGGACGGACTCCTGCTGACCAGCCACGCAGACGTACCCTTATATAATGAAGACATTACCCAGAGGCTTATCCGGTGCTTTGACAGCTGGACCACGGAACGGCTGCGCAGCTCCCTGGACCTGGTGGAACAGGCCCGCAGAGGGCTGCAGTCCTTCGTGTCCAGGCGCCTGGTGCTGGAGTACCTGTTTTTACAGATCCATCGCTTGAGAAAGGAGCAAGACTAGTGCAGACAATTGTAGGAGTCCGGTTCAAAAAAGCCGGCAAGATATATTATTTTTCCCCAGGGCCCTATGAACTGACCAAAGGGGACCATGTGATCGTGGAAACAGCCCGAGGGGTGGAATATGGGGAAGTCGTGATTCCCATGCAGGACGTGGAGGATGACAAAATCGTTTCTCCCCTGAAGGAAGTCCAGCGGAAGGCTACGGAAGCCGATGCCCGGAAGGTGGAAGAGAACCACCGGAAGGAAATCGAGGCCTTTGCCATCTGCGAAAAGAAGATTGCGGCCCGGAAACTGGATATGCACCTGGTGAAGGTGGAGTATACCTTCGACGTGGGCAAGATCATCTTCTACTTTACGGCTGATGGCCGTATCGATTTCCGGGAACTGGTCAAGGACCTGGCTGCCATCTTCCGCACCCGTATCGAACTGCGCCAGATCGGCGTCCGGGACGAAGCGAAGATGCTGGGGGGCATCGGCTGTTGCGGCCGGCCTCTGTGCTGCGCTACGTTCCTGGGGGATTTTGAACCGGTGTCCATCCGCATGGCCAAGGAACAGAACCTGTCCCTGAACCCTACGAAGATTTCCGGCATCTGCGGCCGGCTGCTCTGCTGCCTGAAATATGAAAGCGAACTGTACAGCGGCAAGAAGAAAGAGAAGAAGAAGGAACATGTGACGGTGCCGAAACCGGGCATGAAGGTGGTCACTCCTGGCGGCGAAGGCATGGTCATGAGCATCAGCCGGCGGGATCAGACCGTGGTAGTAGAGCTGTCCCCGGGCAACCGGATCAGCGTAGCCTGGGAGGAAATCGTAGAAGCCTCTAAGGCAGAAGACTAATGGAGACCACGGAACGGCTGGACAGCCTGCCCGGTGGGAAACTGTATATCTGGCAGGACGCCAAAGAATTCTGCTTTACGACGGATGCCATCTTTCTGGCGGCCTTTCCCCATGTGATCAAGAAATGCAAGGCCCTGGAGCTGGGTTGCGGCACCGGGGCTGTGAGCCTGATGCTGGCCGACCGGGGGGCAGCCTCCGTGCTGGCCATCGATGTAAACGAACACGTGGTGCAGCTGCTGCGGCGGAGCATAGAGAAGAATCAACTGCAGGAAAGGGTCCGGGCAGAAGTGCTGGACCTGAGAAACGTCAAGGAACTGGTTCAAAGCGAATCCCTGGATCTGGTAGCGGCCAATCCGCCCTACCGCATCGGTGGGCGCCGGCGCCAGATTGGCCGGGAGGCTTGCCACGAGGTGGGCACTACCCTGGAGGATTTCTTCCAGGCGGCCAGCTTTGCCCTGAAGACGAAAGGCCGGTTTGCCCTGGTCCAGCTGCCGGAACGGTTTACGGACGCGGTAAAGCTGGGCCTGAAATACCAGTTGGAGCTGAAACGGCTGCAATGGGTTCACGCCTATGTGGATCGGCCAGCCTGGATCTTTCTGGCAGAGTTTGTGAAAGGGGGCCATCCGGGGCTGGAGGTCTTGCCACCTCTGGTGATGTACAACCCGGATGGCTCTTATAGTCAAGATTGCTTGAAGTATTATGGTATGGGAGAGGAGTAGGACATGGACGAGGAAAAAGGGATTCTGTATCTGGTAGCCACTCCCATAGGGAATCTGGAGGATATGACGCCCCGGGCTGTGCGGATGCTGGGGGAAGCGGACCTGATTGCCGCAGAAGATACGCGCCATACCCGCCAGCTGCTTAATCATTTCGATATCCACGTGCCCATGATCAGCTACCATGAGCACAATAAGGAAAAACAGGGCCCCGTGCTGCTGACAGAACTGGCGGCGGGGAAGAACATCGCCCTGGTCACGGACGCAGGCTTCCCGGGGATTTCAGATCCGGGAGAACTGATGGCTAAACAGGCCATTGCGGCGGGTTTTACGGTAGTGCCTGTGCCGGGAGCTAATGCGGCTCTGACGGCTCTGGTGGCCTCCGGCCTGGCCAGCACGCCTTTCTTTTTCGGAGCGTTCCTGCCCAAGAGCAAGAAGAACCGTAAGGATAAATTAGAAGAATGGAAGAATATTCCTGCTACCATCGTGTTGTATGAGGCCCCTCACCGGATTGTGGAGGTTCTGAAGGACATCCTGGACGTGTGGGGCAATCGGAAGCTGGCCATGTGCCGGGAACTGACGAAGGTCCACGAGGAATTTTTCCGGGGCACGGTGGAAGAAGCCCTGGCTCATCTCACAGAGAATGGGCCCCGGGGCGAGTTCGTGCTGGTCATTGAGCAGGGAGAAACCGTGAAGGAAGAACCCCAGGGCGACCCCCTGGATGCTGTGAAGGCTCTTATAGAGCAAGGCGTTGACAAAAAGACCGCTCTGGCCCAGGTGGCAAAGGAGTTTAAGGTCCAGAAGAGAGAGCTGTATAACAGGCTGGTAAAGGAATAGTTTCCCGGGTAAAGCGAAGAGCGAAAAGTAAAGAGCGAAGAGGTCATTGGCACTCGCCAATGGTAAGGAGCTGTGAAAATTTGTTTTCCACAGCTCCTTTTGTTCGTGTAAAAAACCAATCAATATATTTATATTTTTGCTATCTTATATTGATATCATTACATCCTTATTTTCCTTATAATATTAATCAAAGGGTGGCCGCCGTGATAATGGGAAAATAACAGTATGGGACAAATATATGGCCTGTTAGGATGAAAATGACAGGTTTCAAGCTTATTTGTCTATTTGCTTGGAGGGTGTAGTATGGAATTTGCTGTGCAAGCTGGAGCTAAAGCAAAAAGAAGATTTTTGGATTTTAAGATGCCCCATCTGCTGTTTATGATGTTAGGGCTCATTGTCCTTATGTCTGTGCTGACGTATGTGTTGCCTACAGGCAAATACGTGGAAGTAGATGGGGTTCAGCGATATATATCAGTAGAACGTACGCCGGTCAATATCATGGGTGCTTTGCTGCTCATTGTGGACGGTATCGTAAATTCGTCTAAAATCATAGCTATATTGTTAGTGACGGGTGGCTGCATGGCTGTAGTTTTAGGTACAAAAGCCATAGATCGTTTGGTTGATTATGCTTTGTATCGTTTACAGGATAAAGGTAGCACGGTATTGATTCCTTGTGTATTCTTCCTAATTTCCATTATCGGGGGATTTAACATTGAAGCCTCTGTACCACTGTTCCCACTGGGGATTCTGGTGGCAAAAAAGTTGAAATTGGATCATATGGCTGCTGCAGGAATTACGGTACTGGCTTCTCTGGTAGGCTGGTCTACCAGCCCTGCATCTTGCTACGTAGCTCAGCTTATGATCGGGGTTCCTATGTACTCCGGTTTCCTGGTCCGGGCTTTGAATCTGCTCATTTGCTCAGCAGTAGGTTCCTTGTTCGTACTCCATTATGCTAAAAAGATTGAAAAAGATCCTGCTAAGTCTATTATGGGGAATGCAAATTGGTTGCAGGAATTTGCTGGCCAGGCAGAAGACATTAAAGAAGCAAAACTGGATCCTCGAGATGTGCTGATTATTACCTTGTTTTTTGCCCAATACGCCGTCTACTTCTACCTGATGCTTGGTTTGGGCTTTGGCATTGGTGCCCTGCCTACCGTCATGCTGCCTGTAGCCATCACCTGCGGCTTTTTAAATCATGATAGCTGCGACCTCATTGGCAAACGATTTGAAGACGGTACGAAGGATATGTCCTTCTTGTGTGTGCTCATCGGCTTTGCTGGAGTTATTTCCCTCATTATGAAAAATGGTCAGATTATGGCTACTATCACTTACTATCTTAGCATGCCTCTTAAAGACCTGAGTTCTGGTTTTGCTACCATTGGTATCGCCTCTGTGATTGCAGCAATCAACTTTGTCATTCCTTCTGCTTCTGCCAAAGCAGCAGCGCTGATTCCCATTATCAAACCTATGGCGGAAATGTTGAAAATCTCTCCTCAACTGGCCGTTCAGGCTTTTCAGGTAGGGGATGGCTTCATGAATATTCTGAGTCCTTTCAATGCAGTAACTCTGGCAGGTATTGCCCTGGCAAAAGTATCCTATGGGAAATGGGCTAAATGGGTTGTTCCCCTGATGGTCGCTTATTATGCCATTGAATTCGTATTCCTGTTTGTACTGGGCTCCATAGGCTGGAGATAAAGGAGGCTTTATCATGGATAAATCCATTCTTTTACAAGAAATCAAAACGACTGAACCGCAGACCATTCAGTGGTACCGGGAGCTGCATCAGATGCCGGAACTGGAATTGGAACTGCCGAATACCATTGTCTATGTATGTGGCAAATTGGCGGCCATGGGCATCGACTATACGGTGCTGCCGAGAGGATGTGGCATTACGGCTCTCATCGGGCAGGGCAAACCCTGCATCGGCATCCGGGCGGATATGGATGCACTGCAGGTCAAGGAAGACACAGGACTGCCCTTTGCTTCGACGAACGGCTGCATGCATGCTTGTGGCCACGACGGCCATATGGCCATGCTGCTGACGGCGGCTAAGGTCCTGAAGGCTCATGAAGCAGAACTGAAGGGTTCTGTGAAGCTGATCTTCCAGGCCGCAGAAGAAAACCTTATGGGTGCCAAAGCCATGATAGAGGCAGGTTGTCTGGAAAATCCCCAGGTGGACTATATGCTGGCCCTCCATGCCGGTATCATGTGCGGGGACGGCTATGCTTCCGGAGATCTGGTGGTGCCTGAGGGTGCGGCCTTTTTCTCCAGCGACTCCTTCCGGGTACGGGTCCTGGGACAGGGCGGTCATGCGGCCAGTCCTCAAGCAGCCATCGATCCCATCGTGACCGCAGCCCGCATTGTGGATGCTTTCCAGACCTTGGTGAGCCGGGAAGTGAAGCCTGCTATTCCCGCCGTGGTCAGTGTAACCCATATCCATTCCGGCAATGAAACGTACAATGTGATTCCTGACGAAGCCCTGCTCATGGGCGGTGTGCGGACCATAGATCCCCAGGTGCGGGCGTTCCTGAAGCAGCGGCTGCAGGAAGTAGCCAAGTCTACGGCAGCTGTCATGCGGGCCCAGGCAGAAGCGGAATTTGTGGCAGGCTGCCCGGCCCTGATCAATGACGAAGCCGTGACAGAGCAGGTGTTCAAAGCCTTGGCCGCCGTGTTCCCGGACAGCGCCAAGCTGAAGAAAGAAGGCAACAGCGGCAGCGAAGATGCCTCCTACTATTTTGAAAAGGTCCCCGGCTGCTACTTCTTCCTGAGCAGCTACAAAGCCATAGATGGGGAAGTCCATCCTCATCACAACAGCAAGTTCTGCCTGGATGAAACTGTCCTGTGGAAAGGGGCTGCAGCGTTAGCTGAGGCGGCTGTAGCGTTGATGTAGGCAAATAAAAAAGAGGCTGTGAAAAAATAGTGAAGAGCGAAGAGTGAAGAGTGAAGAGGCGCCTGCGGCGGGCAAGGAAGTCAGCCATGCTGACAATAAAAAGGAGTTGTGAAAAATTTCACAGCTCCTTTTTATTTGCCTTTTTCTAATTCCAACAAATATTCCTTCACATCCACCCCGCCGGCATAACCGGTCAGGGAGCCGTTGCTGCCGATGACCCGGTGGCAGGGGACGATGATCATGATGTGGTTGTTGTGGTTGGCCATGCCAACGGCCCGGGCGGCTTTGGGGCGATGGACGGCGGCCGCAATATCCCCGTAGGTGCGGGTTTCTCCGTAGGGAATCTGCCGGAGCGCCTGCCACACTTCTTTTTGGAAGGGCGTGCCTTCTAAAAGCAGGGGCACATCAAAGGTTTTCCTATTATGGGCAAAGTATTCTGCCAGCTGGGTTTTAGCCGAGGTAATGACCTCCTGGGTGACCTGGTCCCCGCTGACAAGGTCCTGACGGCTGCCGAACAGGGTCACCTTACACAGCTTGCCCTGTTTGGCTTCCAGTTCCATTTGGCCCACAGGGGAATCGTAGTGCAGGATGGCGTTTTCCGTATGCTGGGCTTCCAGGAAGGCTTTGGGGCTCAGGCCCGTCTGCTGCTTGAAGAAGGAATAGAAACCGGACTCGCTTTCCAGGCCGATGGCAAAGGCGGTTTCTCCGCTGGTCATGCCCCGGAGCAGGCAGTCTTTCGCTTTTTCCAGCCGCAGCCGGGAAATGTATTCTTTAGGGCTCAGGCCGTAGGCATTGTGGAAGATTTCTGCCAGGTGCTTTTCGGAGGCCCCCAGGGTCCGCAGCTGTTCCATGAGCTCCGTGCGCCTGGCAAAACAATCGTCCAATACGGCCTTTACGTCTGCCGCCAGATCCAGCAAAGGGGCATAGGACAGCAGTTCCGGACGGCAGCGCTTGCAGGGCCGGAAACCTGCCTTCATGGCGTCTTCAGCCGTTTTAAAAAATACTACGTTCTTCCGAAGCGGCACTTTGGAATTGCAGGACGGCCGGCAGAAGATACCCGTACTCTTCACCCCATAGAAAAATTTGCCGTCAAAAGATTTATCGCAGGTTTCCACTGCCTGCCACATTTCATCGTTAGTCATTTTCGTTCCTCCTTTAGATAGCTGTATCATAGCATAGAACAAAGAGAATTTCCTCCGAAAATGGCGGGAGTAATTTTTGCTTATAAAATATACACTAAATTCCGATACGGCTCCGTAGGGGGCTGTTGCAGTTATTTAATATACTTTTTTCGTCACTAGTATAGGAAATTATAATTAACTTTCTGTTTGCACTAACCCGTAGGGGCGCCCCAGAGCGTAGCGGCGGTGCGCCCGTTAAAAATGTTGAATAGCCTGGATGCGGGTTTGCCGCCGGGGCCTGCAGCCCCTCTGGAAAACCCCTACGGTGTGGAATGTGAAAGTTAATTGCGATTTTCTATACTAGCTAAAGATAGCCCATTGCTACTGTAATAAACATTGGTAAGAGTGAAACGTTGCTTCCTCGGAGGCCCGCTATGGGTCGTGCCGGGAGACATCAGGGGATCGGCGGAGGCTGCCCCACATCCAATTGGTGCGAAGAGAACTGCCGATGTTGGTTTCTAATGCATTTAGGCTACTGCGGACACAACCATAGTCCTCAGCTTGTTAGCTGTACTACTGGATAATCGCTAATCCATGACAACATCGCGAAACACGACCAATTGACCTACACT
>OMUE01000239.1 GCA_900314165.1 uncultured Acidaminococcus sp. | reverse complement strand
CCTTCGTCAATAATATCAATACGGAAGAAGGGGGCACCCATCTGGCCGGCCTGAAGCAGGCCCTGACCCGGTGCATCAACGACTATGCCCGGAAAAATGGCATGCTGAAGGATAGCGAAGAGAATCTGTCCGGGGATGACGTCCGGGAAGGCCTGACCTGTGTCATGAGCCTGAAGGTTCGGGAACCCCAGTTCGAAGGCCAGACAAAGACAAAGCTGGGCAACAGCGAAGTCCGGGGCATCGTGGACAATATGGTGACGGATGCCCTTATGGAATATTTTGAAGAAAATGCTCCCGTAGCCAAGAAGATTATCGAAAAAGCTGTGACGGCTAACAGGGCCAGAGCAGCGGCCCGCAGAGCCCGTGACCTGACCCGGCGGAAATCCGCCCTGGAGGTCAGCAGCCTGCCCGGCAAGCTGGCAGATTGTTCCAGCAAAAATGCGGAAGAGACGGAAATCTACCTGGTAGAAGGGGATTCCGCAGGTGGCAGTGCCAAGCAGGGCAGGGACAGAACGTTCCAAGCCATCCTGCCGCTGCGGGGCAAGATTTTGAACGTAGAAAAGGCCAGACTGGATAAGATGCTGAATTCCCAGGAAATCCGCGCTATGATTACGGCGTTCGGCTGCGGCATTGGGGAAGAATTCGACATTAATAAAGCCCGTTATGGCAAGATCATCATCATGACGGATGCGGATGTGGACGGCGCCCATATCCGGACCCTGCTGCTGACGTTCTTCTACCGCTATATGAAACCCCTTATCATCCACGGCAACGTGTTTATTGCCCAGCCGCCTCTGTATCTGATCCGCACGGGCAAGAAACATACGTATGCCTACAGCGATGAAGAGCTCCAGAGAAAACTGGATGAAGTAGGCCGCAGCAATAACCCGTATGTGCAGCGGTATAAAGGCTTAGGGGAAATGAACCCGGAACAATTGTGGGAAACCACTATGGATCCCAGCAAGAGGACCGTACTCCAGGTCCAGCTGGAAGACGCAGCTACGGCGGATTCCGTATTCTCCGTGCTTATGGGAGATAAGGTAGAACCCCGCCGTCAGTTTATCGAAGAAAACGCCGGTAAAGTCCAGAATCTGGACTTCTAAGGAGCAGCTATGGGAACACAAATCCAGCTGCCCCAGGGTATTCTGGAACTGAGCAGGGGAGGAACGGGACAGGCTCTTGTGGTAGCCGGCGGTCGTCGTCCGGATCCTTCCTGGCTGAAAGCTGTGGCGTCCGGCCGTGATATTTATGCAGCGGACCGGGGCGCGGATCATTGTGCCAAAGCCGGTCTTGTGCCTCAGTATCTGTATGGGGACAGGGATAGCGCGGCGCCGGGTGCCTGGGAAACTTTTGTCCGGGCAGGAGCTTCTGCCAAGACGTTTTTGGTCAACAAAGATGCCACGGATCTGTCCATCGTGTTGACGTCCATGCCTCAGCAGCAGGTCGTCCTGGCTACGGGCATCTGGGGCGGCAGGGCAGATCATCTGTTTGCCAATATCTATACCCTGCTGGCTTACCAGCAGCGGGGCGGTGTGGCCATTATGGCAGATGAGCAGGAGCTATTGTGCTATCTGTCGGACGGAGCGGAAGCCATGTTTACGGCAGGGAAGCGGAAGCCCCAGTTCGTAAGCCTGCTGCCCCTGACTCCGGAAACAGAAGTCAGTATCCAAGGTGTACGGTGGCCTTTGGACCATTCTCTTCTCAGTCAGTCCGATCCCTATGCCGTCAGCAATAAAATGGCTGAAGGCAGTCTCCGGGCCCAATGTACAAAAGGCGTTGCAGGGCTTTATATGACTTGGAAGGAATAGAGAAACATGCTTGAATTTTCCTGGATGAATCTTCTCCTGCTATTGGCAGGAGGCTTTATAGGTTCCTTTGTGGATGCGGCTGTTGGGGGCGGAGGACTTATTACTGTACCAGCCTATATGGCTACGGGGCTGCCCATCCCCTTCGTGTTGGGTTCCAATAAGCTGGCTTCTACCATTGGCGCTGTAGCCAGTTTTTTCACCTATTCCCGTTCCGGGCACATTGATAGGAAAATCCTGAAAATGATGCCTTTGGCTGCTTTGGGCAGCGCAGCAGGTGCCAGTGTAGCTTCCTATTTGCCGGAACAGCTTATGCGCTATATTGTCGTAGCCTGTCTTGTACTCGTATCCATTTATACTTTTTGCAAGAAAAAGTGGGACGGAGTCAATGTCCTGGATGAAATGACCCGGACTATGGAGATCGGCATCGGTTTTATGGCCTGGTGTCTGGGCATGTATGATGGTTTTTTTGGACCAGGTACGGGTACATTCCTGATTTTCGGTTTCCTCTATTTCGGATATAATTTCATTACCGCAGCAGGCAACACGAAAGCTCTGAATCTGGCCAGCAATATCGGAGGCCTCATAGCCTTCATCCTGCTGGGCAAAGTGTACTGGGCTTATGCCCTTCCTATGGGAATCATCGAAATCTTTGGTGCCAGATTAGGTGCCAAAGTCGCTATAAAGAAAGGTGTAACGTACATCCGCAGAATGTACCTCATTGTGACTGTTTTGCTTATAGGCAAACAGGTCCTGAGTTTGTTTTTAAAGTAATATACACGCGCCCTTAGGGCGCAGGAAGGAAGCGTGACAACGTGGATGATCAGCAGAATGATAAGCAGACCATAAACGCTGGCAAGGTAATTCAAGTCTATGTAGAAGACGAAATGCAGAAGTCCTATATAGATTATGCCATGAGCGTCATTATCCAGCGGGCTCTGCCGGATGTGCGGGATGGGCTGAAACCGGTTCATCGGCGCATTCTGTATGCCATGAATGAGGCAGGGATGCTGCCCAACAAAGCTTATAAAAAATCCGCCCGTATCGTCGGGGATGTATTAGGTAAATATCATCCTCATGGTGACTCTTCCGTGTATGACGCTATCGTGCGTCTGGCACAGGATTTCTCTACCCGGTACCTGATGGTGGATGGCCACGGGAACTTCGGTTCTGTGGACGGTGACCCACCGGCAGCTATGCGGTATACGGAAGTCCGTATGGGCAAGATTGCCGTAGAAATGCTGCGGGACATTGAAAAAGAGACTGTAGACTTTATTCCCAACTATGATGAATCCCTGAAAGAACCTACCGTATTGCCGGCTAAAGTGCCCGCCCTGCTTATCAATGGGTCTGCCGGGATTGCCGTAGGTATGGCTACGAATATTCCTCCCCACAATCTGGGAGAAGTGGTGGATGCCTGCGTCATGATGATCGACAATCCTGACGTGACGGTGGACGAACTTATGAAGGCCATCAAAGGCCCGGATTTCCCTACAGGTGCTAAAATCCTGGGCTTGGCCGGTATCCGCCAGGCTTATACGACCGGCCGTGGGGTGATCAAAGTCCGGGCCAAGGCTCATGTAGAGCCCATGCCTAAGAACAAGAACCGGATCGTGGTCACGGAGATTCCGTATCAGGTTAATAAGGCAAAGCTGATTGAGACCATTGCCCATCTGGTCCAGGATAAAACCTTGGAAGGCATTACGGATCTGCGGGATGAATCCGACCGGAAAGGCATGCGCATCGTCATCGAGCTGCGCAGCGATGTAGTGCCGGAAGTCATGCTGAATCAGCTGTACAAGCATACCCAGCTGCAGGATTCCTTTGGCGTCATCATGCTGGCTCTGGTAAAAGGCCATCCCCGGATCCTGAACCTGAAGCAGATTCTTGAATATTATCTGGAACATCAGAAGGACGTCATTACCCGGAAATGCCAGTATGAACTGCGGAAAGCCAAAGAACGGGCCCATATTTTAGAGGGCTTGAAGATTGCTCTGGATCATCTGGACGAAGTCATTACGACCATCCGGAACAGCGCTAACGCAGACGTGGCTAAGGCGGCCTTGATGGATAAATTCGCCCTCAGCGACAGGCAGGCCCAGGCCATTCTGGATATGCGCCTGCAGCGCCTGACCGGTTTGGAACGGCAGAAGATTGAAGACGAGTATAAAGAAGTCATGGCCAATATTGCTTATCTGGAAGATGTGCTGTCCGATGAACATAAGATCATGGGCATTGCCCGGGAAGATCTGTTGGATGTGAAGAAACGCTTTGGAGATGCCCGTCGTACGTCCATCGTTCCCGATGATGGAGATCTGGAGAAGGAAGACCTTATTGCCGAAGAAGATGTGGTCATCACAATCAGCCACCAGAGCTATATCAAGCGCCAGGCTCTGACAAACTTCCGGAAACAGAACCGGGGCGGCCGGGGCATCAAAGCCGGCAGTGGCAAGATTGTGAAGGAAGATAACAAGGTGAAAGGGGACTTCTCCGAACATCTGCTCATGGCCAGCACCCATGACAATATCCTGTTCTTTACGAATACAGGCCGTGTCTACCGGCAAAAAGGCTACGAAATCCCTGAAGCCAGCCGGACTGCCAAGGGCACGTTTATCCGGAACCTGCTGCCTCTGGAAGAAAATGAGAAGGTCAATGCCATCATTGCTGTCCACAGCGGCATCAGCGAGGACGAGAAGAAATTCTTGTTCATGGCTACGAATAAAGGCGTGGTAAAACGTACCAGCGTGGCAGAATTCAAGTCTGCAAGAAAGGGCGGTCTTATCGCCATTAACCTGGATGAGGGCGAAGAACTTATAGACGTGAAGCTGACTTCCGGTCATAATGATATCCTGTTGGCTACCCGGGAAGGCTACGCTATCCACTTCAAGGAAGAGGATGTACGGCCTATGGGCCGGACCAGCCACGGGGTACGGGGCATCAGCCTGCGGCCTCATGACAGCGTCGTATCCATGGACAGCTGCCTGGATGATACGGGTGAAGTCTTGACCGTGTCTGACAAAGGCCAGGGTAAACGCACGGATATTTCCGAATACAGGGTGCAGACCCGTGGCGGCAAGGGTATCATCAACCTGAAAGTCACGGACAAGACGGGCCTTATCGTAGGGTCTAAGTTCATCAATGAAACTCAGGATATTATGCTGATTTCTGCTGCCGGCATCATCATCCGGATGACGGCTGCTGATATTTCCACCTACGGACGCAATGCCCAGGGTGTGAAGCTCATGGACCTGGAAGCAGGGGACACTGTCGCCGCCATGGCCATTGTGAATAATGTGGATGAGGAGTAATACTTGGAAGGAGAAGATAGATGATAGAACCTGTTGTCAGGAGTTAGAATTCTGCTTGTCGAAGAATCGCTATCGTATAGTCATTGCCGACAATTCTAACATCTGACATCTATCTTCTTGCCACGAAAGTGGCTCAGCATATTGAAAAAAATAATGGAGCTGCAGAATTTTGCAGCTCCATTATTTTTACCATTTATCCCCATTTTCTGTGGATAACCTGTGTATAAGTGGAAAAACAAGA
>OMUE01000240.1 GCA_900314165.1 uncultured Acidaminococcus sp. | reverse complement strand
TATTTTTGAACCAAACTCATTTGTTCTGCTGGATAATCTCTGTTAATACCAATACCAAAGGTCATTTCAGGTATAGTCTTTTTTTCATCTAATAAATAATCTTGCATTTGTATAAGTGATCTATGACATCCATTAACAAACTTTAAAATACTCATAGATTTCTCCCAGTATCTTCAACAAGACGTTCTATTTTATTATCAACTTCCACAGCGTCAGCTTTAGTTATATGACGGATTTTCTGTAAACAACATTCAAGGCGATATAATTCATCAAGAAATTGCTGGCCTTCTTTCCAGACTTTAAGTTCACTGTTTAATAGTGCATGACGTATAAATTTTGAACGGTTCATATTCATCTGCTTTGCTTTTTCAATAATAGCTTTTTTCTCTTCTTTAGTGACTCTGATTTGAATTACTTCATTCTTTAAACTTTTACTCTTTTTCATACATAGTTCTCCTTTTTGTATATAGAATTTATCTATATGTATAGACAAATTTATTTTTACAAAAGGAAGAATTCTCTTTATGAGATGATTAGGATATAAGACATGAGGGCAAGATAGTCATTTGTATATTACTTTTAAGAACTACTGTCTGCTGGTGGCTGTAGCAGCCCCTGAATGGGCTTAAGTAGAAGATTTTCTCGATTTTCCCTATTTACCCCAAATCTGAAGTATAAAAAAGGAATAAATTAGCCGATTTTATATATAGTAAAACCTGGGAAAACGGGGAAATTGGGGAAAATGGATTGAGAACCTTCTAAAACTGGGCTTTATAGAGGATGTGAATAGGGAAATAATAAAAAAATAAAAAAGCCATAGGAACGGACAAAACCGTTCCTATGGTTCCTTGGCAGCTTATTTGTTCTGACAGTATGATTTTTACATGTGTGCGTCAAAAAGATACAATGTATCACCAGGCTTCTTGCGATGCAGAATATCTCGGATAGCCTTCTGGTTCGTTTCAATGCCATAAGGTTGTAGGATCCCGTAGACTTCATCTTCCTTACTCTGGTCATGAACCTCTGTAAAATAATCAATATCGGTAGCAAGCAGGGGATACATAGAATCAGCTGCCCAATCCCAATGCCCCTGTTTCTCTATAACTCCGATCAATATATGCATGGTAATTCTCCTCCTTATGCACTTTCTTGGGCGTGATGCTGGCAGCGCATACAGAGCGCTCTGCCAAACTTCTGGGTGGAGTATTCTTTTACCCGGTCACTGATGGCAGCACCACATTCAGAGCAGGTTGCATGGGGCACTGCAGGTTTAGCGGATTCCTGCTTAGGCTGAACTGCAGGCTTTGCAGCTTTGGCAGCCTGTTTACCGGCCATGGATTCATCCGTATTCTTATCAGCTTCCGGATCATCACCGGTGCTGATAGCGAAACTAAGCATATAGGCATATTTAATAGCAGCTGTTTCAGCCTTCATAATGGCTTTATCTCCGGCATCCTGACCGGAACCAATCCCCACCAGCTCATACGTTTCGCCACTTTCAACATCAATTAATTTTATGGTCATCTGGATCGTAGCCAGTTTTTCGATATTGCCCTTGGTCGTGGTCACATTTACGATATCAATCAGCTCAGGCTTCGCAATAGAAGCGATTCCATGTTTTACCAGAGCCGTATTCACTTTTGCCAGGACATCTGCACTGGTTGCATATTGATAGCCATGGAACGTATTTGTTCCATTTTTTTCTACATAGTTGCAGTCTTTCATTACAGCAGAAATCTTAGCGGCAAGTTTCCCCATAGTTTTATCCCCTTTCTTCATCGGCAGCATCATGAATGGATGCTTCAATCTTACGGGAGGCCAGGTCGATGCCAATCTGATAACTCGACTCTTCATAGTCCAGGCTGGCCAGGATCTGCGGCCTTTTTACTATAATTTTTAATTTACCATTTACAAGCATCATAGCATCCATTAGACAGCGACCTCCTTTTGCAGACTCTGGGCATAGGGACAGAACGTACGGCCATCACAATAGTCCAGGCACTTCCGGTCATTCCAACGTTCCCGCTTTGAACAGACAGGTGGCAGTTTATGCTCCTTCATAGCGATGTGGAACAGTTCAGCCTTCTTATGGAAATAACGCAGGATCCAGCGATCGCTGATCTTGTTGATCGGAATCAGGTAGATAGACTGGGTAATACCACGTTCTGCTGCGATACGCAGATTGTTATCACGGCACATAGCCTGGATATACATCTTGTTGACAGGGAAACCAGCTTGCTCCAATAGAATCCGGTAATAATTCAACTGGATAGCCCAGTCTAACACCTGTCTTACACCGTCATACCGTAATTCAGACCGGAATTTAGGTTGCCCTTTTTTAGCCCCCGTTTTAAAGAATTCTCCTGTTGGGATTTTTTCCTTGTAGATACCCAGAGCCTTCATCAACTTAAAAGAACTGGTTACTTTGAGATCTCCCAGGATTCCATCTTCTTTATCATCCAGGATGCTGCCATACAGGTCGAACTTTCCACTGGTCACCATATCTTTCAGGCGGATCTCACTCAGGATATTGCCCTGCGTACATTTTTCATTAATGGTATGGATCGCCTGACCATGCAGGGCGTAAAGAACGCTTTGCGGATCTACTGCATAGGACGTGGTCCGCTTCAGATAGGTTTCCCTGATGCCGGAAATAAGTTCCGTTACGGTAGGCTCTTTAATATTCCGGTTCAGGGATTTCGCAATCGCTCTGAGAGTAGGCAGGAACATACAACGCTGACCATTTGGGCAGCCAGCAAGACAGCTCGTAATAGCGACATGGTTTCCATTCGGACAGATAAATTCTGCAGCAGGCATATTGAAATTTCTCCTTTCAATTAATCCCATAAATCAGGACGAGTTTCCCTGATTGAGATATCTTTGTATTTGCCGATGATGATATGATCCAGCAGATGGATATGGAGCAGACGGCCGGCTTTAATGGCTGCCTTTGTTACAGCAAAATCCTCATTGCTGGGTGTAGCATCTCCTGACGGATGATTATGGGCGATAATGATATTGGCTGCCATAAACTGTACAGCAGCATGGTAGATCTCCCTTGGCTCAGCCAGAGAAGCATTCAGGGTACCAAGGGAAACCATCTTCTTCCCGATAGCCTGATTTTTGGCATTAAGGAATACTACCCATAATTCTTCCTGCATCCTGTCTTTTAAAAAGCGGAAATAGGAAGTAGCAGCAGTCGAGGTTCCCAGGAATTTGGGAACCGTTGTCTTTTCCCGGTTTACCCGGTCTAAGATTTCACGGAGGCAGCACATCCGATTCAGGTTGGCATTGCCGATGCCCTTCATCGTCTTGAGCTGCCGTTCAGAAACAATATGCAGTACGTTATACAGACTAGAATATTCCTTAATCAGCGTATGGGCTGTATCTCCAGGAATAAAGGCCGATAAAAGTTCCTCATCAGAGACACTCTCCATCATATTTTTTGCCATAATGAAACGCTCCTTCCCAAAAGAAATAAGGCCAGCTCCATAGAACTGACCTTATTAACGATTTATTATTTCTCGGCTATCGAAAGTACTGGAACAGCTGGAACATATGGAACATCCTGGCTGATAAGGTTCTTCACAGGACGAGGTTCCAGCATAGGTACAGGAGAAGCCAGAATATCTCCTCCGATACGTTCCAGCTCTGTAGCCCGGTCATAGGATTGTGCTAACTTGCTGGCAGCAGTGACAGCGTTCACCATACCATAGCGGCTCAGATCATGGCCCATAAATAACTCCCGCAAGATGTCACCACGTTCTCCCTGGGTCAGCTGATAGGTATCTGCTAATAATTCTACTTCCTGGACAGGATCATGCTTTAATGGGATATGCAGGGCTTCCCGCATTTTATCGACAGTCAGCAGGAAACGGCTTTCATCCACAGCATGACGGATAATATCCTGGACTTTCATGAAGAAAGCACGGTCATCTGCCTGTAAGGTTTCATCGGAATACAGGTCATAGGCAGTATCTTCGGCCAGCTCGGTCCGTCTGCCTACATGATATTTCTTTTGGCTGAAATCTTTGCAGATAAGACCATTCTTACAAACAAGACGATAGACCAGAGGCTCAACTTTTAAACTGCCTAATCCAATCTCACTATTTGATACGACAAATCCAGCTTGTACTACATCATTGACAGCGACTTCTGCTTTCAATTTTTTATTGATGACTTTAAGGTACATATGGGATTCAGTAACTTCACAGCTTTCAATACTGGCACTTTTCATCTCATTGATGATAGGAAGGATAGCAGCACATAATTCCAGATTATCTAAACGGCGATACCGGTTCGACAAAAATGCCCGTACCCTGCCATCCAAGGTACGGAGCATACGGCGTTCAGGATTATGGGTGAACCAGCCATTTACATTCTGATCTAAAAGCTCAGGATATTCCTTCTGCATTTTTTGATAATACCGATAGGGGATATTCAGTCGGGAAGCAATTTGTTGATGAGCTACTTCATTTACCAGGTAACGTTTGATTTCATTACCACTTGTTAACGATAATACTGATTGTCCAGCATCCGTTTCCATGGATAATACCTTCGTATCCACGATAAAATCTTTGCGGACTTTTCTCTGCCGTTCCAACTCTTGACCAATTTCCACTAAACTTCTTCCTTGTTTCATAATCCTAATTCCTCCTTCAAAAATTTTTTGATTATGATGTGATAGGACCTGATTCAAGGAGATAATATGTAATTCAAAAAATAAAAAATATAAAAAATAAAAAAAATCAGCGTCTATGTTCCTATGATCCTTTTAAAGGGATTTGCTGTGCATCAGCAATCATCTACATGAGTAACCATACTTATAATATATGATTAAGAATATAAAGATTAAGAATGATGATAACATTGGTCACGAATGTACTCTTCTACAGCAAAACGAGGAATCTTCCATATTCTATTAATACGAAAGCATTTTATTTGTCCGGATTTTAATAAACGATAGGCAGCAGAACGACAGATCATCAGTTGATCACATAGTTCATCTATCGTCATTAATGTATAATCTTCAGTATCCATAAGTATCAGAACCTTTCTATCAGTATTACCTATATGTTTATCCCGAATTTTTTGTCAGACGAAAAAAGGGGGTACATACTTAGATGAAAATAGTTGGTTCTGGGTGTACATAGATAAATTTAAATAGTGAAATATGGTTATTCCGGCGCGCGGAAACCGCGCGTCCGGCCGACTGGAAACCGCCAGTCC
>OMUE01000243.1 GCA_900314165.1 uncultured Acidaminococcus sp. | reverse complement strand
CATGACGTGGCCAAGAAGATTGAAGAGGATATGGAATATCCTGGTCAGATCAAAGTGGTCATCGTCCGCGAAACCCGTGCAGTGGATTACGCAAAATAATATTAAAAAACGTCGCGACGCAATGTCGCGACGTTTTTTTTCGTAATACGTTGATACGTAGTACGTAATACGTATAACGTATAACGTATCACGTCCCACGTGCCGGTTTCGCACACCCTAACCCCTGACAACAGGTTCTATCATCTATCATCTATCTTCTGCCATTTCACCCACGCATCACACCGTCCGGCAGCGTCTTATACAGCACCACCGCTAACACCGTGGATACCACATTGCTGATAGCCATGCTGACGGCGCAGTTGACAGCGGATACATAGGCAATCTGCTGGGCGATGCCCAGAATGAAGAATTTGAAACTGAAGCGGATAAGCGGTTCCGTCACTACGTTGACAATAGAACCTACAATGCAGGCCAATATTACAGCTTTTGTCTTTCCCGCGGCATCTGTTTTTTCGGCCACATAAAATAACGCTTTGGCTGCATACGCCGTGGACCAGCCCAGCAGGAACTTGGCCAGGAATGTAGGAGGGGCGGACGTGGTATAGCCGGCTAGCACATCTGCCAGGGTCAGCCCGATGGCGCCGGACAGGGCCCCGTATTTTGGCCCTAAAAGCAGGGCGGACAGCAGGATGAAGGCATGGCCTACGTAGATTTTTCCCGTGAGCCCTAAGCCCATGGGGACCTCGATCCTCAGGTACGAAAAGCAGGCAAAGGCCAAGGCCGCAAACAGCCCTCCATATGTTAATTTCTTAATCTGTGTTTCTTCCATGTGAATCAACTCCTTACATGGGGTTATTATAGACAGATTGACTGAGAAATAAAATGCACGGTTCGAAAATAATTATGGGAAAAGTGTGCTGGGTATAACTACTTGGCATAGTGAAGAGCGAAGAGTGAAGTGCGAAGAGGCGTCTGCGGCGGGCAAGGAAGAAAAAAAGCGAAGAGTGCAGAACGAAGAAAAGTCCGCCGGACGTGCGCTTTAACCGCAGAGCGGTTCTATTCGCTCTTCACTTTTCGCTTTTCACTTTAAAATATGTTATACTAAAAGATAACGGACCTAACCAACGAAGGGAGAGAGGCACATGGCTAAGACACGTGAAGAAGCCTGGGCACTTGTAAAAGAATATAATCAGGAACATTTCCATCGGCAGCACGCACTGACAGTAGAAGGCTGCATGCGGTATTTTGCAGAGAGTCTTGGACACGGGGACGAAGTGGACCTGTGGGGACTGGTAGGGCTGCTGCATGATCTTGATTTTGAAAAATATCCGGAACAACATTGCAAAAAAGAAGTAGAAATCCTGCGGGAGAAAGGCTGGGATGAAGTGATCATCCACGCTGTAGCAAGCCATGGCTGGCCCCGCTGCTCTGACGCAGAACCGAAAAGCGAAATGGAAAAAGTCCTGTTTGCGGTAGATGAATTGTCCGGACTAATCGGGGCTGCGGCCCTCATGCGTCCCAGCAAGAGCGTCCAGGACATGGAAGTGAAATCCCTGAAAAAGAAATTCAAGGATAAACACTTTGCAGCCGGCTGCAGCCGGGATGTAATCCAGCAAGGCGCTGACAGGCTGGGCTGGGATTTAAATAAACTGTTTGAACAGAGCATTTTGGCCATGCGTTCTTGTGAAGAAAGCGTAGCCAAGGCTATGGAAGCAGAAGCTTAAAAAATACACAAAGGGGAAGCGGGGCCTTTACGAGGGGTTCCGCTTTCTTTGCAAAAATACAAAGCCGCAAGGCAGGGCTAAGGCCCGGAAAGGAGTCTCCTATGGGAAACTACGCGAAACCTGATGAAATCCTATATCATACCCAACTGTCCCGGAACATGCTGCTGGGTGCCGACATTGCCCTGCTGCCCGGCGACCCTGGAAGGGTACGCAGCCTGGCAGAGGCTCTGGGGCCTACTATAGACCTGACAAGCCACCGGGAATATACGAGCTGCCTGGCTGAAGTGCAGGATACTCCTGTGCTGGTGTGTTCTACGGGTATGGGGGGCCCCAGCACGGCCATCTGCCTGGAAGAACTGGCCCGTCTGGGGATTACCCGGGCCATCCGGGTAGGCACTACCGGTTCAATCCAGCCGTCCCTGAATCTGGGAGATGTGGTCATTATGAAGGGGGCTGTGCGCCTGGAAGGGACCAGCAGTCACTATGCCCCTATAGAATTTCCCGCTGTCCCTGATTTGGAACTGACCCAGCTGTTGGTGTATGCTGCCAAACTGCTGCATATTCCTCATCAGGTAGGCATCTGCGTGTCTTCGGATACCTTCTGGCCCGGTCAGGAACGGTACGACAGCTTTACAGGCTACGTGCTGCGCCGGTTCCAGGGTTCCATGAAGGAGTGGCAGGCATTAGGCGTGACGAATTACGAAATGGAGACCGCTGCTGTCTTCGTGACGGCTCAGGCTCTGGGCATCAAGGCTGCCAGCTTGTGCGGCGTCGTTGCTAAGCGGACGGAAGGGGAGGAAATCGCTCCTCGCGATGTGTACATCCAGGCAGAAGAGCGGTTCCAGCAGATTGTAAAACGGGCATTGGAAGAATTGTTGTCAAGGGAGTGACATGAACTATGAAACGCTGCATCATTCTATTACTGGATTCTTTCGGCATCGGCGGCGCCCCGGACGCAGCCAAGTTTGGCGATCAGGGAGCAGATACGCTGGGCCACATCAATCATTGGTTTGCAGAACACAGGCAGGAAAAAGACCTGCTGCAGCTGCCCAATCTGGCAAAATTAGGCCTGGGCCTGGCTCATACCCAGAGTACAGGCATAGCCCTGGAGCCACCCATTGGCTGCCCGGAACCTTTGAAGGGCGCTTACAGCTGTGCCAGAGAGGTCAGCACGGGCAAAGATACGCTCAGCGGGCACTGGGAGATTGCCGGCGTTCCCGTCATGTTCCCCTGGGGCTATTTCCCGGACAAACCTCACTGCTTTCCTGAGGAAATTATCGATGGCCTGATCCGGGAGGGAAATCTGCCCGGGGTGCTGGGTGAAAAGCATGCATCCGGCACGGTTATCATCCAGGAATTGGGGGAAGAACATATTAAAACCGGCAAGCCCATCGTGTACACATCGGCGGACTCCGTGCTCCAGATTGCGGCCCACGAAACCTACTTCGGCCTGGAACGGCTGTACGAACTGTGTCAGAAAGCCTATGACCTGGTGCAGCCCTATCACATCGCCCGGGTCATTGCCCGGCCCTTTGTTGGAGAGAAAGCGGGAGAATTTGTCCGCACGGGCAACCGTCATGATTATGCGGTGCCGGCACCGGAGAAAACCCTGGTGGATGAAGTGTATGAAAAAGCCGGCGGCGTCTATGCGGTAGGTAAGATCCGGGATATCTTTGCCCGCAGAGGCATCACGAAGGCTTACCATGCAACAGGATTGGATGCCCTGTTTGACGCGACTCTGCAGGCTTTGGACGAAGCAGGGGACGGCAGCCTGGTGTTTACGAATTTTGTGGATTTTGATTCTACTTATGGTCACCGGCGGGATGTGGAAGGGTATGGCAGAGGGCTTATGCTTATTGACCGGCGCTTGCCGGAAATCCAGGCGAAATTGCAGCCTGGGGACCTGGTCCTCATTACGGCAGATCACGGTTGCGATCCTACCTGGAAGGGTACGGATCACACAAGAGAACAGGTTCCGGTTCTCTTCTTTGGCCCGGAGGTGAAACCGGGAGCGTTGCAGCCTATGGCTACTTATTCTGACATGGGGCAGATCCTGGCCCATCATCTGGGACTTAGCCTGAAACGGGGCACTTATCAGGAGGTAACGAAATGAAAAAATTATATGCAATGGTTGTTGCTGTATGCCTTGTGCTGGCAGGTTTGCTGCCCCAGGCCCAGGCTGCAGAAAAAGCGGAGCCGGCTAAGGCAGAACCGGCAGCAGTGACAGCAGAAACCAATATCTTTAACCGGAAAAAGATAGCTTATGTGATGTTCGACCATACCGGAGAAGCTACGCCGTATATGAATTCTGTGTGGAAACGCCAGGTCCGGCAGGCTTATCCTCGGGCAAAATATGAATTCCTGGACGACCCTCAGGCTGCAGCAGCGGCAACGGAAATGCTGGGCCAAAACGGAGGTGCTGTGGACGAGGAAACCATGAAGCAGATTGGTGAAAAGGCCGGTGCCGACGTGGTAGCCATCCTGGTGGTCCGGGATATGGAACAATTCTATATCCAGCCCTTTGCCATCGGCTGGGATGACGATGGTCCGGATATGCTGGTGCGGACCTATTCCGGGGCAGATATGTACATCTACAACAAGGACCGGAACAAGTTCCTGAAGAAGAAACTGCGCAAGGTGGAAACCGTGGACCAGGCCCTTGCTGTGGCACCGGAAGTTGAAATCCGGAATGCTTTCAGCAACCTGGCTATGAAGATGGAAGAGAAGGAGCTAATCTAAAGCGAAGAGCGAAGAGTAAAGAGCGAAGAGTAAAGAGCGAAGAGTAAAGAGCGAAGAGTAAAGAGCGAAGAGGGTTAAACTGTACCCTGAACTCTGGACACTGCCCAAACCCGAAACCCCAGGTTTTGGA
>OMUE01000245.1 GCA_900314165.1 uncultured Acidaminococcus sp. | reverse complement strand
CTGGAACAGGCTACCCGGGGCTTTTTCTACAAAGGCGCCACCTGGGAAGAACGGGCAGGACTGATCCAATACCACATCTATGCCCTGGAGAAAATTACGACACCGGAATTCTTGACGACCATTTACAAGGACCATGGCCGTATTACGTTGTGGCGGGACGAATTCGATGAAAAGCCTCTGACGTTGGATATTTTGTTTCACCCGGGCCAGCGGAAGGAAGGCTGCCTGTCCCTGGTGCTGCACTGGGGGGAACTGGACTTTTACCAGATCATGTTCTGGCTGAGCCCGGCTCCTGACACCGCCAAGCCCTGCCTGTGGGTTGGGGCCCTGCAGGGCACTACTCTGGGCAACGATGCGGTCAAGGCCATGACGAAGAAATATTTCGGCTACCGGACCAAGAATCTGATCTTTTACGGCCTCCGGACACTGGCCAAGCTCCTGGGCTGCGAAAAGATTTATGCCGTAACCAACGAAGGCTATTACGCCATGAACCATGTGCGCATGGACCGGAAATTAAAGACGAACTTCGGAGATTTCTGGGCGGAATGCGGCGGCACTCCCTGCCAGGATAGCCGGTTCTACGAAATTCCACTGGAAGAGCATCGCCGGGACCTGTCAGAGCTGAAACCTTCCAAACGGGCCAACCATCGGCGGCGGTATGCCCTCCTGGACACCATGGAACAGGAAATGTCACAGAATCTCTCCCCTTACCTGCGGGTGTAACCCTATCGGAATTGCCTGATTTATGCTAAAATAAAAGACGATTAATATGGTTTATAAATTCCTTTATGGAGGTGGCTGGATTTGAAGAAGAAAATTATCAGTCTAATGGTAACAGCTTTACTCTGCCTGACCAGCCTGGTTCCTGCGTTTGCAGAGGAATTAGGCGCCAATACGGTAGCAGGCAAACTGGAACAGGCCGAGACGTTTATGTACGGTGCCGTTCAGACCGGTTCCCTGGTGAACCGGGTGGACAAACTGGAAACGGATACGGTGGGCCAGAAAACCAGTGGCTCTGTCATGAGCCGTGTGGATCGGATGTATAACCGGCTGGAAGGGGCTCCCAACAATGGCCAGTTGTCCGTGGCAGCTCTCATGAATGTCATTGAATGGCAGTTCGCAGACAGAATGAGCTCTGATGCAGCAACGACCCGTGTGGGCAGCCTGGAAAACCAGATCTTTGGTACGGAATATGCCCATGACTCCATGGTGAGCCGGGTGAACCGCCTGACCAAGGCTGCGTTCCCCTCCGGCAGCCTGACTCCCAGCAACGTGATCCTGCCGAAGGATTCCCTGATCAAGATTAAATTCATGGAAGACATCAGCAGCAAAGAAAATCAGGCTGGGGACAGCGTTGATTTTGTCGTAGATGATAACGTGTACGTAGGGGAAACCCTGGTGCTGCCCAAAGGCGCTAAAGGCATGGGCAAAATCAAGAAGATTGTGCAGCCCCGGATTTTCGGCCGGGATGCCCGGATCGACCTGGACTTCAACCATGTGTTGACGGTCAGCGGCGAAGCCGTACCTGTCCTCATGGGTGAACTGGCTAAGCAGCAGGCTAAGACCGCAGCCGGTGCAGCCGGTGCCTCTATCGGCGGTATGGTGCTGTTCGGACCTGTGGGCATCGTAGGCGGTGCCTTCGTAAAGGGTTCTTCTGTAACGATTCCTGCCGGCTCCAATACCTACGTGCAGGTGGCAGAAGACACCAGTGTCAACGGCATCATCCTGGCTGGCACTACGGCCAGCGGCCAACAGCTGGATGAAAATGCTGCTGGTAACAGCGATGTCCATGTAGCAAAACCTGCCGTGATCCCCAGCAAGGGAGTTGCAGAAGACAAGACGGAAAACGGAACGGCTCCTGTGCCCGGTGAAAAGGACGCAGAACCTGCCGGCCCGGCTCTGGACGAAGCCGATTTAGACGATAAAGCGGCGGCTGCCATTGCCAGAGACGCAGAAAAGGCTGATGCAGAAACAGAAGCTGCCCTGGCCGAAGACGAAAAGAAGGAAGCTGCCAAAGCAGACGCTGCTGCCAAAGAAGCTGCTGCAAAAGCCGCTGCCAAAGCAAAGTCCAAGAAGGACGAAGCTCCTATGCTGGACGAAGATGACGGCAGTGCTTATGAGGTTCCTGCCAGCCTGTAACAGGGAAAAACAGACTGTACAAAGTTATGACCCTTCTCTTTCACACAAAGTTGCGGAAGAGAAGGGCCTTTTGTGTTATAATGAAATGGAGTATGACCAAAATTTGATAACCGGGCGTACCGCCCTACGGTTGGCACGCCCCTACGGAATAGCGATTACCAGGCTGGCTGCTAGCCCACTAGTAACTAGCCCACTAGCCCACTAATAAAGCATTTTGAAATATTACCTATCGGAGGATTTATCCTATGAAGAACAAGGCATTGGCCCTAGGCATTACATTGGCGTTAGCTTTGCCCGGCGTGGCAATGGCGTCTCCTCTGAACTACGGCTATGACGGCGGCAAACTAAGCACAAAGGACGGTCCGGCTTATGAGCCTCAGACCCTGGACGAGGTGACCCAGAATGCCCGGCAGGCAGAACGGATTGTCCGGCTGCAGGATCAACCGGATGCCAAGACGGAAGAAATCACCAGCGTCGGCCAGGAAACGGTGAAGGAACAGAAAAAGAGACTAAAGGAAGGCAGGAAGGTGGAAAGTGAATCCACGCTGCCTATTACAATCTATGGGGACCAGGTCACCTACGACTCCGAAACGGGGGACTTCCGAGCCCAGGGTAACGTGCGCCTGTATCAGGGCAGCCAGAAGCTGTACACAGCTCAGGCTCACGGCAACTCCAAGACCGGTGATGTCTATCTGGAAACCGGCGGCCGTATCATCAATTCCTCCGGCGGTACCCAAAGCGTGACGGACGGCCAGTGGGGCCATTATAACTTCCTGGATAAGACCGGTACTATCAAAGAGATTTCCGGCTCCAATGGCCTGGATCTGTACAGGGCCGATATCGGCCAGGTGTACCCGGACCGGGTGGAACTGACGGAAGGGGCCCGGACTACGAAGTGCCCGGCTGTGAAGCACCCTCCCTGCGTGGAAGTGCGGGCCAACAAGGTGGTCATCTATCCAAAGGACAAGCTCATTGCCTATGGCGTGAAAGTCTATGTGAAGGGCAAGCACATCTATTCCCGGGATCGCTGGATCAACCGTTTTGGAGAAGGCGGCGGTCAGAGCCTGATGCCCCATATCGGGTACTCTGAAGACCATGGTACGGAAATCCGCTATAACCTGGATATCCCTGTGTCCGAAAGCAATTCTCTGCGGGCCAACCTGAAGTATTATTCCAAGATTGGCTGGCGGCCTCTGTTCTGGGATACCCAGGACTTCCGGAATTTCTACGTCCAAGTGACGGATGGCCACGATGAAGACGGGGACAACAACTGGATCCGCAAGAAACACGATATCAAGATCGGCTACAAGAGCCATAAATTCGACAAGCGGCTGCCGCTGAACTATTCCTTCTACTACAGCCACGGCCTGTGGAAGGATAAGTGGAAACAGAGCTGGCATACGGAATATGCGGGCTTCCTGACCCACGACCCCATCCGCCTGACCCACGAGAAGCGGCCTCTGTTCCTGAACCTGGGCGTAGGCCACAAGTGGATGGATGAAGAGAAGGCCAGGGACAAGCGGTCCACGAACCTGTATTCCGCAACACTGCGCAAGTCCTTTGACGGCGGCTGGAATACCTGGCTGGGTTACTACTACGAAAGACCTCATAACTCGATCTTCAACTACTCGAATCCGGATATGGAAAAGGAAGTCCAATACGGGCTTAGCAAGCAGTTTGGCCATACGGACAACCTGGCCTTCATCGCCCGGTACAACGAGGGTGAGCACTCTGTGTACGAATACATCTACCGCTGGACTCACGACTTCTGCTGCTTCCGGGTCGGCTTGGAATATCGGGATAAACAATACAGAAATGACCATGAATGGAGTGTGACCTATGATCTCTACCGGTGGTAATGCGCAAGAACTCATAGAAGCAAGGATGCTGGAACATGAAAAGGTAATTCACCGGGTCATGGGCAGCAAGAAGCTGCTCCAGGCTCTGGAAGATGCGGCGGGCATGGTGTCCCTGGCTCTGAAGGCCGGGGGCAAGGTCATGTTCTGCGGCAACGGCGGCTCTGCAGCGGACGCCCAGCATTGGGCAGCGGAAATCGTCGGCCGCTTCCAGAAAGAACGGGCGGGCATGGCTGCGCTGGCCCTCACGACGGATACATCCATCCTGACGGCAGTAGGCAACGACTACGGCTACGACACCATCTTCTCCCGGCAGGTGGAAGGCCTGGGTCGGGAAGGGGACGTACTGGTGGGCATTTCTACCAGCGGCAACAGCGCCAACGTGCTGAAGGCTATTGCCAAGGCCCGGGAAAAGAAGATGCATGTCATCGGCTTTACAGGTAAAGGCGGCGGCAAGATGGCAGAGCTGTGCGATGTATTGCTGGCCGTGCCGGCAGATAATACGGCCCGGACTCAGGAAGTCCACGAGCTCATGGGGCACATTCTGTGCGAACTGGTGGAAGACTATGCGTAATACCTTAAGTACACAGTTATTGACAGAAACCATCCAGAATCTGCGGCTGGCCGTCATCGGGGACGTGATGCTGGACCTGTATATGTACGGGGAAGTAAAGCGGATCTCTCCCGAAGCCCCTGTACCCGTGAACCGGGTGCGGAAAATGGAATCCGTGCTGGGGGGCGCCGGCAACGTGGCAGCCAATCTGGCCGGACTGGGTGCTAAAGTGTACGTGGCCGGTGTTACAGGCCGGGACGAACACCGGGAAGCCCTGGAAGGCAAGCTGGCTCAGGCCGGCATCGACTACTCCGGACTGATGCCCATGGAAGGGCGCCGGACCATTACGAAGATGCGGGTCATCGGAGCCCGGCAGCAGATGCTGCGGCTGGATTTCGAAGAACCGGGGGACCTGAACCCGGACGAAGAAGCAAAATTGTTTGGCTGGCTGGACAAACGGCTGGCAGAAGGACTGGATGGCATCATCCTGTCCGACTATGCCAAAGGCGTGTGCTCGGACCATTTCTGCCAGGAAGCCATTGCCCGGGCCCATATAGCCGGGGTGCCCGTGCTGGTGGACCCCAAAGGCTCCGATTGGCGGAAATATACGGGCTGTGACTTCATTACGCCTAACGTAAAGGAAATGTGCGAAGCCGGCGGAGAAGTGGTACCCAACGAAACGGAACCTCTCGTACGCCTGGCAGCCAAGGCCAGAGATACGTTCCATATCAAAAATGTGGTAGTAACCCGCTCGGAAAAGGGCGTGTCCCTGATCAATGCCAAGGAAGTCATTACGGAAGCCGCTACAGCCCGGGATGTTTTCGATGTATCCGGCGCCGGGGATACGGTGGCTGCCGTGCTTTTGGCGGCTGTGGCCGGAGGACTGCCGCTCAACGAAGCTCTGAACCTGTCCAACAAGGCGGCGGGCATCGTAGTGTCCAAGGTGGGTACATATCCTGTGCACCGGGAAGAACTGCTGAAGGAAGTGCTGGCCAGCGAAGAGCGGGAAGGCCGGGACTACAGGCCTCTCAGCCGGGAAGAAGTAGTGAGCCTGGCACGGACCTGGCAGGCCGCCGGGGAACCCATCGTGTTTACCAACGGCTGCTTTGATATCCTGCATCCGGGCCATGTGCAATACCTGGAACAGGCCTCTAAGCTGGGCCGTCACCTGATTATTGGCGTGAATACGGATGCCTCTGTGAAACGGCTGAAAGGGGAAACCCGTCCCATTAACGGGGAAAACGACAGGGCACGGCTGTTGGCCGCTCTGGCCTGCGTGGATGCCGTGGTGCTGTTCGGGGAAGATACGCCCCGGGAGCTGATCCGGCAGATCCGTCCGGATGTGCTGGTCAAAGGCGGGGACTATACGCCGGACCAGGTAGCAGGACGGGAATTTGCCGGCCGGGTGGAAATTCTGCCCTTTAAGGAAGGCTATTCGACTACAGGGCTTATCCAAAAAATTGCCAAACTTGTGAAGGAGGGCAAATTATGATCATTGTAACCGGTGGTGCCGGTTTTATAGGCAGCAACATCGTCAAAGGGTTGAACGACCAGGGCATCGACGATATCCTGATCGTGGATAACCTGACGAATATGGTGAAATTCAAGAACATCCAGGGGCTGAAGGCACTGGATTATCTGGACAAGTACGACTTCATCCAGCGGGTCCGGAATGGGGCCTTCAACCATACGCCCATCGACGTAATCTTTCATGAAGGCGCCTGCTCCGATACCATGGAATATAACGGGAAATACATGATGGAAAACAACTTCGAGTATACGAAGACGTTGTTCCACTTTGCCATGGACCGGAAGATCCAGTTCCTGTATGCGTCCTCCGCTTCTACCTATGGCAGCGGGGAGCACGGGTTCCGGGAAGAACCGGCCTGTGAAGAAGCCCTGAACGTGTACGCGTTCTCCAAGCTGTTCTTCGATAATTATGCTCGTCGCTATTTTGACAAGCTGGAAAGCCAGGTAGCCGGGTTCCGGTACTTCAATGTGTACGGACCTCAGGAAAACCACAAAGGCAAGATGGCGTCCATGGTACGGCAGATGTTCCTGCAATGGCAGAAGGAACACAAGGTAAAGTTGTTCGGGGAATATGCGGGTTACGGCCCCGGCATGCAAACCCGGGACTTTGTATATGTTAAAGACGTGGTAAAGGTGCTGTTCTATTTCTGGCAGCATCCGGACCTGAAAGGCATCTACAATCTGGGTACAGGCCATGCCCATACCTTCAACGATATGGCTAAGGCTGTGCTGGAATTCTTCGGCAGCGGCGAACTGGAATACATCCCGTTCCCGGAAGTGCTGAAGGGCAAGTACCAGAGCTATACCCAGGCTGACGTGACGAAGCTCCTGTCCACGGGCTACGATGGCGGCTTTACGGACTTCAACAAAGCCGTGAAGGAATACTGCCAGGTGCTGAAGGACAGCGACGGCTACTATAAGGCATGAGTATGGGACAAAAAGCGGTATTTCTGGACAGGGACGGGGTACTGGATATAGACGTAGGTTATATCTACCGTCCCGACCAGGTCCACTGGGTGCCCGGAGCCAAGGAGGCAGTGGCTCTGCTGAAGCGGCTGGGCTATAACGTGTACGTGGTGACGAACCAAAGCGGCATTGCCCGGGGCTACTATACCCAGAAGGACATGGAAGCACTGCACGCCTACATGAATCAGGAACTGGAACAGGCTGGCGGCCGGATCGACCAGTTCTATTTCTGCCCTCATCACCCCAGGAAAGGGGTCATTCCGGAACTGGTGGTGCCCTGTGAGTGCCGGAAACCCCGGCCGGGCATGATCCTGCAGGCCTTTGCTGAACATGAGCTGGACAGGGAAGGTTCCTTCCTTATGGGGGACCGGATGAGTGACGTGGATGCGGCTCTCTCGGCCGGCATTCCCGGTTATTTGTTTCATGAAGAAAATCTGCTGAACTTTACGAAGAAAGTGCTGAGGCGTCAGGGGGTGGCCAATGACCTATAAGAATATCCTGATCATCAAGATGAGCTCCCTGGGGGACGTAATCCACACGCTGCCCTTTGCGGCGGCCTTGCGGGACACGTTCCCGGACAGCCGGATCTCCTGGCTGGTGCACCCTCAGTTCGCAGCTTTTGTACCGGATCCGCCCCTCATTGACGAGGTGTTGTACTGGAACAAGGCAGAATTCAAAAAAATGAACTGGCGGGAGAAATGGCAGTGCCTGCAGGACATGCGGGCTCTGCTGCACTCCCGCCATTTTGACCTGGTCATCGACATGCAGGGGCTCTTCAAGAGCGCTGTCATGGCCTGGCTCACAGGCTGTCCCAACCGCATCGGCTATTGCGAAATGCGGGAAGGCAGCCGGCTGGTGTCCCGGCCCATTGCAGGCAGCCATTTCAAGGACCATGTCATCGAACGGTATCTGGACGTGGCCCGGTATCTGGGGGCGGACATCAAAGAAATCCGCTACCCTATGCCGAACCTGGACAAGGAATGGGCTGTGGTCCAGCAGCGCCTCACAGACGCTGGACTGGCTCCAAATGAACCCTACGTGGTCTTTGTACCGGGCGCCCGGTGGGATACGAAACGGTGGCCAGTGGAGCATTATGGGACTTTGGCAGGCATGTTCTATAAGGATGGAATCCGCCCTGTGCTGGCCGGAGGACCCGGAGATGCGCCCTTGGGTGAAGGGGTCCTGGCAGCAGCAGGCAAGGTGCCCGTCATCAATCTGATCGGCAAAACATCCCTGCGGGAACTGGGAGCACTGATTCAGCACGCCCTGTTTTATGTCAGCGGGGATACGGGGCCTCTGCATATCGCTACGGCTCTGCAGAAGAACCTGGTGGCCATTTACGGACCGACCCGGCCGGATCGGACCGGGCCTTATGGGAATCCGGGAGCTACCGTATTGGTAAGCCCGGCAGAATGTGCGGGCTGCCTGAAGAAACATTGCGACCATTGGCGTTGCATGCATCAGGTGACGCCGGATGTGGTTTATCACGTATTTTTGGAGAAGGGAGGAGCTGCCCATGATTGAGCTGGCCAATAAGAAAATCATCATCACATTTCTCATGCACCTGGGGGACCTGGTGCTGACAACGCCCTTCCTCCATGCCCTGCGGCAGGCGGCACCGGGAGCGGATATTACGTACCTGGTGGACCAGAAGCTGGCGGAAATCGTGGAACACAATCCCTACATCGACCATGTGTGGACCATCGACAAGAAGGGCAAGGACGACAATCTGCCGGCTCTGTGGCGCATGAGCCGGAAGATTTCCAACGGCCATTTCGATATCCTCATCAACCTTCACCCCAATGAACGGTGCTCGTTTATCGATGCCATGGCCATTGTGCCGATGAAAATCGGGGCCTCCCATTTCCTGTTCCGGGGCTTTTTCAATCCTTATATGAAACTGAACCGGAAAATCCATGCGGCGGATATGTACCTGGATGTGCTGAAACGCATCGGCATCCAGCATCCGAAGCATAACGGCCTGGAAGTATTCCCGGGACCGGAGCAGAAGGCTAAAGCCCAGGAATTCTGGGATGCCCAGAACCTGAAACCTACGGACAAGGTGGTAGGTTTCAACATCGGCAGCGCCGTGGAGACGAAGAGGTGGGCTCCGGAACGGTTTGCCGAAGTGGCAGATACCCTGGCGAAAGAAGGGTATAGGACCATCTTCTTTGGGGGACCTATGGACAGGGTCATGGTGGAAGAGGCTGTCAGCCATATGAAGTCCAAGCCCATGATCGGTACAGGGCTGTTTTCTTTGGGAACTCTGGCTGCCGCTATGAGCCGCTGCAGCCTGATCATTACTAACGACAGCGGACCCATGCACGTGGCCATCAGCCAGAAGGTGCCCATTGTAGCCATGTACGGGCCCAGCCATACGGATCTGTACGGCCCTTATACGAAGCAGGCTACCATCGTCAAGGCTAACCCGCCCTGCAATGGCTGTTGGAAGGGTATGAAGCATCATTGCGACGATATGCGCTGTATGCGGGACCTGACCGTAGGCCAGGTATTAAGCGCTGCTCATAAGTGGTTGAAAAAGGCCTGATAAAAGAATTATAATCAACTTTCAATTTCAACTCCGTAGGGGCGCCCCAGAGCGTAGCGGCGGTGCGCCCGAATCTTTTAAAAAAATTTAAAAAAGTACTTGCTTTTTTTAGAGAGATTGTGTAGAATAGAAAAGTACTCAGTTGAAACAACTGTTACAAACGTGGTCCGCTAGCTCAGCTGGTAGAGCACCTGACTCTTAATCAGGGTGTCCAGAGTTCGATCCTCTGGCGGATCACCATTTTTTTTTGGCCGGGTGGTCAAGCGGTTAAGACACCGCCCTTTCACGGCGGTATCGGGGGTTCGATTCCCCCCCCGGTCACCATTTTTCTTTTCGGGCGATTAGCTCAGCTGGGAGAGCGCCTGCCTTACAAGCAGGATGTCAGCAGTTCGATCCTGTTATCGCCCACCAAATGCAAACAAAGGAGTGCCCAGTGGCACTCCTTTTTGTATATGTGATACTTGTGCAAAGTGAAGAGCGAAGAGGCACCCCCACCACCATCCTGCGGATGGTCCCCCGCCCCCGCACGGTGCGAGGGCGGACAGATTCCACGCGAAGCGTGATTCCTCTGTCGTCCGTCGTATGTCGGTTGTCGTCCGTCCTTTTCCTAACCCCTAACACCTAATCCCTAAAAAAAACGGAGGTCCCTATGAGAACACAAGAAGAATTAGCGGGAATTACGGAACTTGGTTCCCGTAAGACCATCTATAAGAATACGTATGATCCCAGCTTGTTGGAATGCTTTCCTAACAAGCATGAAGAAGCACCTTACATGGTGAAGCTGAACTGCCCGGAATTCACGAGCCTGTGCCCTAAGACGGGGCAGCCGGACTTCGGGCGCATCGTCATCAGCTATATTCCGGATCACGCCCTGGTGGAAAGCAAATCCCTGAAGCTGTACCTGTTTTCCTTCCGCAATAACGGGGATTTCCACGAAGACTGCGTGAACATCATTAAAAACGACCTGGTGAACCTGCTGCATCCGAAATATCTGGAAGTGGCCGGCTATTTCAATCCCCGGGGCGGCATCAGCATCCTGCCCTTTGCGGTGTATTACCAGGACGAATACAAGGATATGGCACAGCGGAGAATGGAGGCATTCGTCAATGAGCAATAAGGCATTGGTCCTGTCCAGCGGCGGCGTAGATTCTACCACCTGCCTGGGCCTGGCTGTGGACAAGCTGGGCCGGGAAAATGTGGCAACTGTGTCCATCTTTTACGGCCAGAAGCATAAAAAAGAACTGGAAGCAGCCCGGAAAGTAGCGGAATACTACCACGTACCCCATTACGAACTGGATCTGTCCCAGGTGCTGCAATATTCCAATTGCAGCCTGCTGCAGCAGTCCACGGAAGAGATCGTTCACAAAAGCTATGCTCAGCAGATTGCGGAAAACGGGGAAGGCAAAGTGGCGACCTACGTACCCTTCCGCAACGGCCTTATGCTCAGTGCAGCAGCCAGCCTGGCTATGAGCCTGTTCCCGGAGGACGATGTGGACATCTATCTGGGGGCCCATGCGGACGACGCTGCCGGCAATGCCTATGCGGACTGCAGTCAGGCCTTTACGGATGCTATGAACAGCGCCATTTCTATTGGTACCTACAACCAGTGCCATCTGGTGGCACCTTTCACGGGCTGCAACAAGGCCGGTGTGGTCAAACGGGGCCTGGAGCTCCACGTGCCCTACGAACTGACTTGGAGCTGCTATGAAGGCGGGGACAAGCCCTGTGGCACCTGCGGTACCTGTATAGACCGGGCGGCAGCCTTTGCGGCTAATGGCGTGCCCGATCCTGCATTGGAGGAACATGGATGTATACGGTAAAAAAGACCCTGGAAGTCAGCGGCGCCCACAGCCTGCAGCTTCCTTACAAGAGCAAATGCACGAAGCTCCACGGCCATAATTGGACCATCGAGGTTACGTGCCAAAGTGAAACCCTGGATGAAAACGGCATGGTGGTGGACTTTACCCACATCAAGGACGTGGTGAAGCAGCTGGATCATGCTTTCGTCAACGATATCGTGAAAGTGAATCCTACGGCGGAAAATATGGCCAAGTGGATCCATGACCAGGTGCCCCATTGCGTGCGGGTATCCGTAAAGGAATCGGAAGGAAATGTGGCCATCTATGAAGACTGAGCTGTATCCCATTGTGGAGCTGTTTGATTCCATAGAAGGGGAGGGCCGGCGGACGGGCTATATGGCCGTGTTCGTGCGGTTTGCCGGCTGCAATCTGCGCTGCAGCTACTGCGATACCAGCTATGCCTGGCAGACCTCCGATGCCGCGGAATATCTGAGCCTGGATCAATTGCTGGCCCGCATCCATCAGTATCCCTGGAAACGGGTGACCCTGACGGGCGGCGAGCCCATGCTGCAGGATTTGGAGCCTTTATGCAGGGAACTGGGCCTGGAAGGCTATGAGGTGAATATCGAGACTAACGGGGCCATGGAACTGTTCCCGGAACGGCCCTGGAACCTGTTCTACACCATGGATATAAAGAGCCCTTCTTCTGGAGAACGGGACAAGATGCTCATGGGGAACCTGGACCGGCTGACGGCCCAGGATGTAATCAAGTTCGTAGTAGGCACGGAAGCGGATCTGCAGGATATGCTGCAGGTGGTGGAGGCCTATAAGGGGCCTGCCCAGTTGTACCTGTCCCCGGTGTTCGGCCAGATGAAACCGGCCCGGCTGGTGGAGTTTGTCCGGGAACACGCCCTCACCAACGTCTGCGTCCAGGTCCAGCTGCATAAGGTCATCTGGGACCCGGCAGCACGGGGTGTGTGAAAAGATAGTATGACAGATTTCTTGACAGAGCCGCAGTTTTCCGATATGCTTTAAGTATAAAGTGAAAAGAGAAATGCTGTTTCATTTTGTGTGGACTGCAGCAACAGTTCAGGAAACATTTTGAGACCCAGCAACAGGTAGAGGCACACGTGCCTTTAGCTTTGCTGGGTCTTTTTGTGTCACGACAAGGAGGATGATCTTATGAAGATTACAAAAGTTCGTTTAGGCCGCATTTCCGTACCTCTGCGGGTACCGTTCAAGACGGCTCTGAGGCAGGTGAACAGTGTGGAGGACATCATTGTGGAAATCCACACGGATAGTGGGGAAGTGGGCTTCGGGGAAGCACCTCCCACAGGGGCTGTTACCGGGGATACGACGGGAGCTATCATCGGGGCCTTCAAGGACCACATCAGCAAGGCGCTGCTAGGCCGGGACGTGGATGACTTTGAAACCCTGACGAAGGATCTGCAGAAGTGCGTCGTCCATAATTCCAGTGCCAAAGCTGCTGCGGACATGGCCCTGTGGGATCTGTACGGCAAAAAGTACGGAATTCCTGTTTATAAAATGTTAGGCGGCTGCCGGAACAAGATTGTAACGGACATCACCATCAGTGTGAACCCGCCGGAGGAAATGGCCCGGGATGCCATCAATGCTATGGAGCGGGGCTACGATACCCTGAAAGTCAAAGTCGGTATCGATCCGTCCCTGGACGTAGCCAGATTAGCTGCTATCCGGGAGGCTGTAGGGCCCACACCGAAGATCCGCATCGATGCGAACCAGGCCTGGTCTCCGAAACAGGCTGTACGCCTGCTGAATCAGATGCAGGAAAAGGGTCTGGATATCGAACTGGTAGAGCAGCCGGTGAAGGCCCTGGACCTGGAAGGCCTGAAATACGTGACGGAGCGGTCCTACGTGCCTGTTCTGGCCGACGAAAGCGTCTTCTCCGTCGAAGATGCGTTGAAGGTGGTGCAGATGCAGGCAGCGGACCTGATCAACATCAAACTTATGAAGTGCGGCGGCCTGACGAACGCCCTGAGGATTGCGACCCTGGCCGATGTGTGTGGCGTAGAATGCATGATCGGCTGTATGCTGGAAGCCAAAGTCAGCGTCAATGCGGCTGTACATCTGGCCTGCGCCCGCAGCGTCATTACCCGGGTGGACCTGGACGGCCCTGTACTGTGTTCCGAGGACCCAGTGGAAGGCGGCGCCGTATTTGCTGAAAAGAACATTACGGTCAGCGAGGCACCGGGCCTGGGCGTCACGGGCATCCGGGGCATCCGGTATCTGGACGAATAACTCTGTAATGCAGCAAAGGAGGAAGAATTATGGTCATCACCAATGGATTTACGTACATTGCCTTTCTCATGTGCCTGGCAGGCGGTCTGCTGGCTCTGGAGAAATACACAAAATGGAAGATCTTCAACATTGTCCCCCCTCTGGTCTGGATCTACGTACTGAACATGGTGTTCTGCACTATGGGCCTGTACCATTCCAAAGAAGTGTCCGCAGCCTATAAAGCTCTGAAGAACAATTTGCTGTACGCCATGATCTTCGTCATGCTGCTGCGCTGCGACTTCCGCAAGCTGGCCAAATTGGGCGCCCGCATGGTGGCCATCTTCCTGGGCTGCTCCGTAACGTTGTTTGCAGGCTTCATCATCGGCTATCCCATTTTCAAAGGTTTCCTGGGCAAAGATACCTGGGGTGCTGTGGCAGCCCTGTATGCATCCTGGGTTGGGGGCTCTGCCAACATGGCGGCAATGCAGGCCGCTCTGCCGGTGGATGCCGGTGCCTACAGCTGTGCCCTGGCCTTGGATACGGTGTGCTATTCCGTCTGGATTGCCCTGTTGCTTTTGATGGTTCGCTATGCGGATAAGTGGAACAACGCCACAAAGGCCGATACGTCCAAACTGCAGGCCGTGGCCGATGCAGCCGCTGCCGAAGTGGCTAAAGAAAAACGTTCTGCCAGCTCTGCAGACTGGATCTTCCTCATCGGGGTGTCCCTGCTTGTTTCCGCTATTTCCCAGGCTGTGGGCGCGTCCCTGAACGCTTCCCTGAAGGCTGTGGGGCTGGGCATGTTCGATAAAGGCACCATGACTACTGTATTTGTGACTGTATTGGGTCTGGTGTGCGCTATGTCTCCTTTGGGCAAGGTGCCTGCCGTGGAAGAATTGTCCAGCGTGTACCTGTACGCCGTCGTTTCCCTGCTGGCTTCTACGGCAACGGTAACGGACCTGCTGGCAGCTCCCATGTGGGTCGTCTATGGGTTCTTCATCCTGGCCATCCATGTGGTAGGGATGTTCATCCTGTCCAAGCTGTTTCACTGGGATCTATGCATGGTCTCCACCGCGTCCCTGGCCAATATCGGCGGCGCAGCTTCTGCTCCTATCGTAGCTTCTGCCTATGACGCATCTTACGCCGGCATCGGCGTGCTCATGGGCGTGCTGGGTGCGGCCGTAGGCAATTTCGCCGGCCTGATCTGCGGCTATGTGCTGAAAATGATGCAATAACTATGGTAAAATAAAAATACTGGGGGACACCCCCACCACCGGCTTACGCCGGTTCCCCGCCCCCGCTAAAGCGAGGGCGGACTTATTTTGTGAGCTATCAGCAGAAAATGAAGGAGGACCAGGATGGAACAGCGGACACTCTACATTACAGGCGAAGCACGGACAAATATGGATAATGCCATTACGAAGATTTACGGCGGCTTTTATATGGCTTTTGAGGTGGCGGAGGACACAGGGGAAATCCTGGATGTGGACAGTAATGCTACCTTGGAGCTGACGAAGCGGTTTATCAGGAAGTTGTTCCTCCATAATTTCTTAGATAAGGATGCGGATTATCTGGAACGGGAAGTCCACGAAAGATATTTCGGTTCCTCGGACAAGGCTATCCTGGCTGCCTATCGGGATGCCCGGCAGCATTACCGGCAGATTATGGGGGAAAAACAGGGGAAAGTGAAGAACCCTTAACTCTCTACACCGCTAAAGTTCGCTTAAAATACTGTATACATGATAAATATTACTTCTATTCACGCTTTTGTAAGGAATTATACATAAAACATCGAACAAGGACTTGTCAGAAAATAAAAACATTCGTAAATTTCCATTTTCCCTCTATGTAATCCACGAAAATTATGGTATAATGAGCCATGTGATTGAAATGCAGAGATCACAATTATCAAGAGAGAAAAGCGTCTGTGGTATGGCCTGCCAGGCTTCTGGGCCGGGCAGTTCATATAGACAAAGCGCCAACGAGGGGAAAGGGGAATTTTTATGTATCAAAAAGATTTGCTTTACGTAATCAAACCCAGCCAACTGACTCCGGATACACTGACGGCTCTGCTGACTGCGCATCCCGAAATCCAATTCGTATCCTTCATGGGCATTGACTTTGCCGGGAATGATACGGATGAAAAAGTGCCTATCAGCGCCCTGCTGGACGATCTGGACACCATGCTGTATTCCCATACGGCACAAACTGATGGCTCTTCCGTAGTACTGCCTGGAGTAGCTACCCTGAATGATGCTCGTGTAGATATGGTTGCTGACCTGTCCGTAAACTGGTTCGTAGATTACAATATGGAAAATATTGATCCCGATACCGGCAAGATGGTTGGTACCCTGCGTGTTCCCTGCTTCCTGAAACATAATGGCGAATTCGTGGACTCCCGGTATCTGCTGAAAGCTTCCCTGGATTACGTCAGCGACGAAATCCTGAAGGCTATCAAGGCCGAAGGCACCGTTCCCGGCCTGCCTGTAACGGCTGACGAAATCGAAAAGATTACGTTCACCAGCGCTACCGAACTGGAATTCTGGGTCAAGACTCCTACCGAAAGCGTTTCCGTAGGTGCTCTGTCCGGTTCCCAGATCATGCAGGAACAATATTGGGCTCGTACCCGTGGTAATGTTCGTACCGCTCTGGAACAAGCTGTTGAAACCCTGGAACTGTACGGGCTGGAACCTGAAATGGGCCATAAAGAAGTAGGCGGTATCCGTGCTCAGCTGGATCCCAGCGGCAAGACCACCCATGTTATGGAACAGCTGGAAATCGACTGGAAATTCTCCAGCGGTCTGCAGGCTGCCGATAACGAAATCATGGTTCGTACCCTGGTTAAGGAAATCTTCCGTACCAATGGTCTGGAAGTCTCCTTCCAGGCTAAACCTATTGTGGGCGTAGCCGGCAGTGGCGAACATACCCACGTTGGCTTCGGTGCCATCCTGAAAAATGGCAAGTTCATCAACATCCTGAGCCCTGCTGATATGACGAAGGACTTCATGTCCGCTATCGGCTATGGCGCTATCATGGGTATCCTGAAGAACTACGAAGTGGTGAACCCCATCGCTTCCTGCACCACCGATGCTTTCAAACGTCTGAAACCCGGTTTCGAAGCTCCTATCTGCATCGTAACCTCCATCGGC
>OMUE01000246.1 GCA_900314165.1 uncultured Acidaminococcus sp. | reverse complement strand
TTATGGATCGGTAACCCAGTGCAACAATATCTATGCCGCTTCATTGTCTGAATGCAGACAGGGAGCCAGGACTGTTTTCCAGCCCTGGCTCCCTGTACTGACTTTATGGGGAAACAAAGGAGTGCAAAGTGAAAAATTTCAAGCTGCCTCGAATAGATAGTAAATTCGTAGTTATAGCCTTATCCGTCCTGGTCCTGTTATATTTTATCGTGCTGCCTTTAGCCGTCCTGATCTATGACAGCGTCATGGTCAATGGTAAATTCGATGTGACCAGCTATTCCCAGGTCTACAGCCAGCGGGTGAATATCCGGGCCTTGACGAATACGGCGAAGATTTCGCTTCTGGTTATGGTGCTCAGCGTGCTCATTACCTTTCCGCTGGCCTGGCTCATCGGCCGGACGGATCTGCCGGGACGGAAAAAATTTCGGACGATCCTCATTGCCAGCTACATGATTCCGCCCTATGTAGGCGCTATTGCCTGGACCCAGCTGCTGAACCCGGATGTAGGCTATCTGAATGAACTATTAAAACATATTTTTGCCCTGTCCAAAGCACCGTTCAATATCTACACAGAGGGCGGACTTATTTGGGTCCTGACCCTGTTTTATTCTCCCTTCGCCTTCATTACTATTTCCCGGGCCATGGAAAAGATGGATCCGACCCTGGAAGAAGCAGCCCGGATTGCCGGGGCTTCTCCCCTGAAGGCCCTGTGGGATGTGACACTGCCCCTGATGGCTCCCAGCGTGCTGGCAGGCGGCCTGCTGGTGTTTATTTCCGCCGGTTCCTGCTTTGGTATTCCCGCCATTGTCGGTATGCCCGGTAACATAGAAGTGCTGACGACCCGGATCGTTTCCTTCGTGTACATGGGGGATGACAAGGGCATCCGGGATGCAACGACTCTGGCTGTATCCCTGATGATCCTGGCCAATGGCCTGCTGTTCCTCATGACCTGGCTTATGGGCCGCAAGGATTACACCACCATCAGCGGCAAGAGTACCCGTCCTGTATTGGTGGAACTGGGCCACTGGAAGGGCCTAGCCCTGCTGTTTGTAGGGGGCTACGCCTTCGTATCCGTCATCCTGCCCCTGGGCTCCATCGTCATGACCTCCTTTATGGTCAGCATGTCCAAGGGCATAGAATTGGGGAACTTTGGTATAGACGCCTGGATCCCTGTTGTGGAGAACAGCCAGTATCTGGACTGCATCTGGCGTTCCCTGGGCTATGCGTTCATTTCTGCCTGCGTAGGCTCCGTACTGGCCCTGTTCATTGCGTACCTGTCCGTGAAGACGAAGGTCAGAGGCCGCAGCCTGCCGGACCTGCTGGTGATGGTAGGCGGCAGTACCCCCAGCGTCGTTATCGCCCTGGCTCTGATCATCACGTTCTCAGGCAACTATGGTCTGAACCTGTATTCCAGCATGTGGATCCTCATTGCCAGCTATCTGGTGAAATATATGACCATGAGTGTCCGGACGATTGCAGCTTCTCTAAGCCAGGTCCACAGCAGCTTGGAAGAAGCTGGCTTGAACTCCGGTGCCGACTGGCTGCAGATCTGCAAGGACATCATCATGCCGTTGATTGCTCCGTCCATTGTAGCGGGCTGGTTCCTGATCTTTATGCCGTCCTTCTATGAACTGACCATGTCCAACCTGTTGTACGGCAGTGATACCCAGACCATCGGGGTGCTGCTGTACGAACTGCAGACCTATGCGGATACGCAGAACGCATCCGTACTGTCCGTCATCATCCTGCTGATCGTCATGATCGGCAACCTGATCCTGAACAAAGTGTCCAAGGGAAATATTGCCATTTAACAAGGGGAGTGGGATATTGTGTCTCAAGTAAAACTGGAACATTTATACAAACGCTTCGGCAGCGTAACGGCCGTAGGTGATTTCAATCTGGATATGCAGGATGGGGAATTCGTTTCGTTCCTGGGCCCCTCCGGCTGCGGCAAATCCACGACACTGCGCATGATTGCCGGTTTTGAACGGCCAACGGAAGGTGTCATCCGCCTGGGAGATACGGTGGTCAGCAATGCAGAGGACAATACATTCGTACCTCCGGAAAAACGGGATATCGGCATGGTGTTCCAATCCTATGCGGTATGGCCTCATATGACCGTAGCGGACAACGTGGCCTATCCTCTGAAAATCCAGAAGGTGGCCAAGGAAGAACGGGCCAAAAGAGTGGAAGAAGCCTTGAAAATGGTCCATCTGGACCAATACAGTTCCCGCTATCCCAGCCAGCTGTCCGGCGGCCAGCAGCAGCGCGTAGCCTTGGCCAGAGCCTTGATCGCCCGTCCGGGCTTGCTGCTTTTGGATGAACCTCTGTCCAACCTGGATGCTAAGCTGCGGGAAAGCATGCGGTTTGAAATCTCTTCCCTGCAGAAAAAACTGGGCATTACTGTGATCTACGTCACCCACGACCAGTCCGAAGCTATGACCATGAGCGACAGAATCGTAGTCATGAACGGGGGCGTGGTCCAACAGATCGGCAGACCCTATGATGTATATACCCATCCGGTGAACAAGATGGTGGCTGACTTCATCGGTCTGGTAAACTTCCTGCCGGCCAAGGCCGTAGGAGACAGAGTCTTTGTGGCCGGTACCCAGATTTCCTTCCCCAATACGGCCAATCTGCCGGAAGGGGATGCCGTCATCGGCGTACGGCCGGAAAACATCACCATGTCCAAGTCCGGCGGTATGCTGCAGGGCACTGTGAACCACCGGTTCTACATGGGCGATGCAGTGGATTACCGGATCCAGGTAGGCAGCCAGATTCTTCGGGTCATTACCCACGGCAGTTCCTATCATCAGTGGGCTGACGGCGAGCAGTTGTATCTGGATTTGGAAGACGTAATTTTGCTGAACAACGAAAAGAGCAACTACATTATTACCTGATGGAACAAAAAGGCGCTGTGAAATAATAGCGAAAAGCGAAAAGTGAAAAGTAGCCGCATGACGGCATAAGGAAAGGGCTGTGAAAAGAATGATTAACTCATTTTTTCACAGCCCCTTTTTTATTCTGTTAAAAGTGCACTTTTTTGCTCCAGCCGGACAGCGGTTTCCTGCAAGCCTTGCAGCAGGACGGGGTAGGTGATGGCCTGAAGCCGGTCTATAGGGCCGGAAATGGTCAGGGCAAAGATCTTTTCTTTCAGGCGGATGGGCATGGCGATGGCAGCAACGCCCTGGTCCACCTCCCCTTCGGAAATACAGTAGCCATCCTGAAGGATTTTGAACAGCTTGTTCTTTAGCAGCCGTTGCTGGGTTTTGTCCTCATAAAGCCCCGCAATGAGCTTGTCCCGGACGTCCTCAGGCTGAGCAGCTAGCAGCGTCTTGCCGGAAGCTCCTTTGTCTAGGGGCACCACATAGCCCCGTTCACTGGCAATGCCCAGCTTATGGCGGGACTTGGCCAGGTCTACGCAAATGCCTGTATCGCCCAACAGTACGGACAAGACTACGGTTTCATTAAACTTTTCTGCCAATCTGTGCATCTCTTCTGTCAGCAGGTCCCGGGACGTATTGTGGACACTGACGGCGGAAGCTACCAGCAGGATAGCAGTCCCCAGCCGATAGTGGCCGCTTTTGGCAGACTGCTCGATCCAGCCTGCGTATTGCAGGGTCCGCAGCAGCCGGTATACAGTGGTCTTGTGAAGACTCAGGGCCCTGCTGATTTCTGTCAGGCTCAGTTCTTCTTTCCGTTGGGACGCGTATAATTCCAGGATTTTTGTGGCATGCAGCACAGAATTTACTAAAGGCGTTGTTTCAGCCATGATGGTCTCCTTTTTGTATGTCCGCCCTTGCTTTAGCGGGGGACTTTTCCGGGCGTACCGCCCTACAGTTGGCACGCTCCTACGGATAATTATAAGTAGGTTTTGACTTACCGTCAATAGAAAAGTTTCATTATAGTGTCTATATTGCAAAATAGTGTCTAAAATCGTTGACTCTCCTCTGGTCTCCCTCTATAATGAGGCACAGATGATGAACCAACATCATTGAATGAATCCTGGTTATAGG
>OMUE01000249.1 GCA_900314165.1 uncultured Acidaminococcus sp. | reverse complement strand
ATGCGGATGACCGGTTCGTACTGCCGGTTGATGTCCGCCGGGTTGATGGGCAGATAAGGCACTTCCCAATAGCGGCTGTTGGTATCCGCCATGTATTTAAAGCCCTTGCGGATGGCGTCCTGGTGGGAGCCGGAGAAGGCCGTGAATACCAGCTTGCCGGCATAGGGATGGCGATCTTCCACGGGCATCTTCGTCACCCGTTCGCAGATTCTCTTAATCCGGTTGATATGGGAGAAGTCCAGCTTCGGATCCACATTGTGGGTGTACATATTCAGGGCCAGCGTTACGATATCTACGTTGCCCGTCCGTTCCCCGTTGCCGAACAGGGTGCCTTCCACTCTCTGGGCACCGGCCATGAGGGCCAGTTCCGTAGCGGCTACGCCTTCGCCTCTGTCGTTGTGGGGGTGCAGGCTGATAATGGCTCTGTCCCGGTCCTTCATATGGCGGATAAAGTATTCGATCTGGTCCGCATACGTATTAGGTGTGGACATTTCTACCGTAGAGGGCAGGTTGATGATGACGGGCTTTTCCTTCGTAGCGCCCAAGGTATCCAGCACGGCTTCGCAGATTTCCACGGCGTAGTCCGTTTCCGTGCCCGTAAAGGATTCCGGAGAATATTCGTAGCGGATGTTCATGCCGCTGCGGGCAATTTCTGCTTCCGTCAGTTCCCGGATGAGCTTGGCGCCGTCCACGGCGATCTTCGTAATGCCTTCCATATCCTTGTTGAACACAATCTTGCGCTGGAGGGTGGACGTAGAGTTATAGAAATGGATGATGACATTTTTGGCACCTTTGACGGCTTCGAAGGTCTTCTTGATCAGTTCCGGACGGGCCTGAACCAGCACCTGGATGGTCACGTCGTCGGGGATGTAGTGGTCTTCAATCAGCGTACGGAGGATTTCGTATTCCGTTTCGGACGCGGAGGGGAACCCGACTTCAATTTCTTTAAATCCGATATTCACCAGGGTCGTGAACAGCAGCAGCTTTTCTTCCAGCTGCATGGGGGTCACGAGGGCCTGGTTGCCGTCCCGCAGATCCACGCTGCACCAGATGGGCGCTTTATTGATCACTTTGTCCGGCCAGGTACGGTCCGGCAGTCTTACACCTACGAATGGGATATACTTTTTAATTGGCTTATGCATTGTCATTTCCTCCTTATTGTTTGCGACAGGTTTTGTGAGGCTGGGTACGAAAAAATCCCCGCCCCAAAGTTTTAGCTTAGGGGCGGGGACGATTGTCCACGCGGTACCACCCTATTTCAGCCGGCTCAGCCGGCCCTTTCACCTCTAACAAGGCTAAGGTCTGTAACGGGACCTCCCGTTCCGAACTACGTATCACTCGGACGACTCAGGAACCAGTCATACACGGGAATTTCAACATCGGCTCGCACCAGCCGCCGACTCTCTGTAGATTGTCATTCTCATCTTTTTTCCATCGCAGTCATTGTGGGTAACAGTATTAACTTTTATGTGGCTTATTATATGGGCAATTGAGAACCTTGTCAACACTTTTTGCAAAATTTGTATTTTGCATACAAGATACGGAGGTTTTCTCTGGTAAAAGTGTTAATGATGGAACAGTCGGATACCGGTCATAGCCATGGCGATATTGTACTTGTCACAGGTGGCAATGACATTGTCGTCCCGGATGGAGCCGCCGGCCTGGGCTACGTATTGTACGCCGCTGCGGTGAGCCCGTTCGATGTTGTCACCGAAGGGGAAGAAAGCGTCGGAGCCCAGGGATACGCCCGTATTCTGGGCAATCCAGGCCTTCCGTTCTTCTCTGGTCATAGGCTCCGGTTTTTCCGTGAAGAAGTTTTCCCAGACGCCATCAGCCAGTACGTCTTCGTAGTCGTCGGAGGTGTACACGTCGATGGTGTTGTCCCGGTCCGGTTTGCGGATGTCCGTACGGAACGGCAGATTCAGGACCTTCGGGCATTGCCGCAGCCACCATTTGTCGGCTTTATCCCCAGCCAGTCTCGTGCAATGGACACGGCTCTGCTGGCCGGCGCCCACGCCGATGGTCTGGCCGTCTTTGACGTAGCACACGGAGTTAGACTGGGTGTATTTCAGGGTAATCAGGGAGATCAGCAGGTCGCGGACAGCGCTTTCCGGGATTTCCTTATTGACCGTAGGCCGTTTGGCCAGCAGATCCGCCGTAATGTGGTCGTTATTCCGTTTCTGTTCGAACGTAATACCAAACACGTCTTTCGTTTCCAGTTCCGGAGCTTCGTAGTCCGGATCAATCTGGATGATGTTGTAGTTGCCCTTCTTCTTCTGTTTCAGGAT
>OMUE01000251.1 GCA_900314165.1 uncultured Acidaminococcus sp. | reverse complement strand
GGTCCATGTCCAGAAGAGGTAACTGCTGGGACAATGCCCCACAGGAAAGCTTCTTCGGGCATATGAAAGACCATGTAGATTGCCGCAAGGTAACTGATTTTGAGCAGGTCAAGGAGATGATAAACGAATATATGGAATACTACAACAACCGGAGATACCAGTGGGATTTGGCGAAGCTGGCGCCCAAAGAGTTCTACCGGTTTGTTGTGACGAAGAAGTACCCATTAGCAGTGCCAAATCCACCAAAAGCACCCTGCAATTTTTTACAAATGCCAGCGTGATAGAAAAGTGTAAACTTAGCAGATAGATGTTTCGAGAAAGAGTCTGAAGTCTGACGAAAAAAGTGTCCTTGACAAGGGGGACAGTTCACTGTCCTTATGGATCAGGAGCTTTTTTGTCGCCCCCGTAGGGGGAGAGGGCCAGCGAAGCTGGCGAGGGGGCAGTAGGGCAGCGCCCTTGCAAAAAAACCTCTCAGAAGCTTAAATTTCGCTTCTGAGAGGTTTTTCTTATTGGTTCTTAGGACGTACAGGGGGAGGCGTGTTGCTGCCTTTAGAACCGGAGTTCTTCGGCGGCTTGGGCACATTGCCGCCACCGGGCAGGGCCGTTCCCTGCTTCGTAGTGGTCTTCTTCTTGTCGTCCTTCTTCTTAGTGTCCGTCTTCTTAGGCTGAGCTTTGGGCACTTCGTACTTGGGAGCAGGCATCCGGAATCCCGCAGGAGCATCCCAGTCTTCCCGTTCCGTACCCTCCAGGGCACCGGCCATGAACGTACGCCACAGCGTAGCAGGCTCGCCGCCACCGGTCATACCGCCCAGGGAGTCGTTGTTGTCGTCGCCAATCCACACAGCGCAGGCCAGGTTCGGCGTGAAGCCCGCAAACCAGGCATCCCGGTATTCACTGGTGGTACCGGTCTTGCCGCCGCAGGGACGGTTGATGGCAGCGCCACGGCCCGTACCACGGGTCATAACGTCCCGCATCATGGAAATCAGCATATAAGCGCTTTCCGGCTTGCAGATCTGCACCGGATTCGTCTTGTGTTCATAGAGAGTCTTGCCATTCCGGTCCAAGATCTTTACGAAGGGATCCGGTCTGTTGAACTTGCCCATGTTGGCAATGGCACCGTAGGCACCGGCCATTTCCAGAGGCGTGACACCGTGGGTCAGGCCGCCCAGAGCCATGGAGCCGTTTTCATCGTTTTCGTCACCGGTTTCCACCAGGGTGGTGATGCCCATCTTCTTAGCCAGCTTCAACACATTGCCGTGACCATACTTTTCACTGATCTTGATGGCCGGAATGTTGAAGGAGTTAATGAGAGCCGTCCGGTACGTCATCTTGCCGTGGAACCGGCGGTCAAAGTTCTGAGGATTCCAGCTGCCGGGAATGGGGGAGTCGTCTACGATATCGTTAGGCGTAGCTCCGTGTTCCAAGGCATTCAGGTACACAAAGGGTTTAAAGGAAGAACCGGGCTGCCGCTCGGCCATAACGGCACGGTTGAACTGGTCCGTGCCACGGCCGCCGATCATGGCCTTGATGAGCCCCGTCTTGGGATCCACCGCCACGATGGCAGATTGAGGCTGCTTCAGCTTGTTTTCATCCGTATAATACGTAGGAGTCAGGGCTGCTGCTTCTTCGGCTGCGGCCTGCATAGCCGGATCCAGGGAGGTATACACCTTCAGGCCCTGCTTGTACACGGCGTCAGGACCGTATTTGTCCACCAGCAGCTGGATGCAGTAGTCGATGAAGTATTTCTTGGAGCCCGGATTCACGTTCAGGCTCTTGTAGGTCAGGGGTTCCGCATAAGCCTTGTCCATCTGTTCCTGGGTGATGAAATTGTATTTCACCATCTGTTCTAGTACCGTCTTCTGCCGTTCCTTGGCAGCCTTGGGGTTGGCCAGGGGAGAGTAGTAGTTGGGGCTCTTGGGGATACCGGCGATCATGGCACACTGGGCCAGATCCAGGTCTTCTACGTGTTTGCTGAAGTACGTGTTGGCCGCGGTTTCTACGCCATAGGCGCCCTGGCCAAAGTAGATCTGGTTCATGTACATCTCCAGGATCTCTTTCTTCGTGTACTTCTGCTCGATCTGCAGGGCGATGAACGCTTCGTGGATCTTCCGGGTCAGGGTCTGATCCTGGGTCAGGAAGTAGTTCTTGGCCAGCTGCTGGGTGATGGTGGAACCACCCTGGACCTCACGCCACCGGAAGTACGTGTAGATGGCGCGGCCAATGCCCTTGAAGTCGATGCCTCCGTGCTGGTAGAAGCGGATATCTTCGGCAGCCAGGAATGCATTCTGCAGATTTTTCGGCACTTTGTCGATGGTGACGGGAATCCGGTCCTCTTCGGAATCCACGGTGGTCAGCAGATTACCCTTGGCATCAAAGAATTGGGAGGACGCCATAGGCACCATGTCCTTGGACAGGATTTTGGCCGTGGAGAATTTTGCCAGGGCAAAGAATCCGGCCACGCATAAAAAGCCCACGAGAATCAGGGCCAGGACAGCGGAAATAATGGCGCCGCCCAGCTTCTTCCGTTTCTGTGGGGAGTGAGAACCAAAGGGATTCCCCCAGGTTTTGCGATTTCTTGTCATCGTGTCAGCTCCTATTAATTGAAAAAATGGAAGTCATAAGTTATTGGGTATTATATCACATTCTGTGAGTTGCATAAAGAATAAGTATGAAGAGAAAGCGAAGAGCGAAGAGAAAAGAGCGAAGAGGCGCCTGCGGCGGGCATGGTGGTCAGCCGGGCTGACGAAGATTAAAGCGAAGAGCGAAGAGGGCGCCTGCGGCGGGCAAGGAAGAAACTGTCCGCCCTTTTTAAGGGCGGGGGACCGGCGTAGCCGGTGGTGGGTTCGTTCCCACAGCTGGTGGTGGGGGTGCAGTAAGCCACAAAAATTAGCACAAAATTTGTTTGCTGAGGGTCCGAAAATTTTTTTTAAAAAACCGTTGACATATTTTCCCAAATGCCGTATACTAACAAAGTCGGCAACGCACGGAGGTGCGAAGCTGGTACGGCCCAGTAGTTCAGTTGGTTAGAATGCCGCCCTGTCACGGCGGAGATCGTCGGT